>CACDCI010000007.1 GCA_902551215.1 uncultured Pelagibacteraceae bacterium
ATTTAATAGATTGTTTGGTAAAAAACCAAGAAATAGCAAAAATGAAAAACTTACTCAATTTCATACAGATATAGCTTCATCAATTCAAGAAGTGACTGAAGACATAATGATGAAGTTATGTAAATCAATTAAAAAAGAATTCAATTCAAAGAATTTATGTTTGGCTGGTGGTGTTGCTTTAAATTGTGTTGCTAATGGAAAAATTGAAAAAGAAAAGATATTTGAAAATATTTGGATTCAACCTGCTGCTGGAGATGCTGGCGGAGCTTTAGGTGCAGCATTAGCTTTATGGCATATTGAGCAAAACAACCCAAGAAAAACAAATTCAAAAGACGATATGAAGGGTTCTTATTTGGGACCAGAATTTTCTCAATCAGAAATTGAAAGTGAATTAAAAAAAATAGGTGCAAAATTTGAAGTCATAAATGATGATCAAATAATTAACAAAACGTCCGAGGATATAGCAAATGGTTATGCAGTCGGATGGTTTCAAGGCAGAATGGAGTTTGGACCCAGAGCTTTAGGAGCAAGATCAATTTTAGGTGATGCAAGATCTGATTCTATGCAAAAAACATTAAATTTAAAAGTCAAATATAGAGAAAGTTTTCGACCTTTTGCACCATCAATTTTAAGAGAAGATATTTCAAATTGGTTTGATTTAAATATTGACAGTCCATACATGCTACTTGTTGCAAATGTGAAAGATTCAAAAGTTATCAAGATGACAGTCGAAGAAAAAAAACTTTTTGGTATTGATAAATTAAATATTAAGCGTTCAGAGATTCCAGCTGTTACTCATGTTGATTATTCATCAAGAATTCAAACAGTTCATAGAGAGACAAATTTAAGATATCATAACTTAATTTCAAAATTTAAAGAAAAAACAGGTTGTCCTGTTATTGTAAATACCTCTTTTAATGTAAGAGGTGAGCCTATAGTAAACACTCCAGAAGATGCATTTAGATGTTTTATGGGAACAGAATTAGATACTCTTGTTATAGGAAACTGTTATTTGCAAAAAAAACAACAAGAAATATCACTAAAAGAAAATTATAAAATCAAATATTTACTAGATTAAGGATAATTAAGACTATTAATTATTGGAAAGTTTATAAATTGTTTCAGCAACTTTTTTATGACCAATTACGTTATAGTGACCAACTAATTTAAAAGGGAATAACTTCAAAGGATCAGGCTCTTTGTCAAAAACTTTTGCGTGAATATCAATAAATGGGATATCTAATTCATTTATAATTTTTTTTATTTCTAAATAATTTGAGTTATCATAATCAGTTTCATACCGAGTGTAAGTAGGTAAATAAACAAAATATAATTTTGAGTTATTTTTAGAAATCAACTCTTTAGCTAGTTTCATTATATTTTTAAACTTTGGTTTTATTTCTTGTTGAGGTTTAAAATAATTTGGCTGATTTTTTTCAGGTAATAAATTAGATAAAATACCTCTGAGCTTATCTAATTTTATAAATTTAGTTATTTTTTTTGTTTCTCTTATTTCAGCTTCTTTGATAAATCCCAAAAATAATTCATTAACTTTATTTTGTTTTTTTTTAAGATTTTGTGTAAAAGTTAAATCATTCAAATAATTTACTAATATTCTATTACTTAATTCGTTGTTTAAATCTTTTAAATCGTTACCCTCATAATAAATCCATAAAATATTTTTAACATTTGAACTTAAATACTCTCTTAAAGTAGCAAATTCAGTCAATGGTCCACCCCCATCACTACTAAGATTTAATACGGATTTATTTGATAAAGTTCTTAGTACAGAAGCAATATCATTTGGACTATTCACACAAGCGCCATGAGCAAACGAGTCTCCAACTAATAAATATTCTATTTCTTTTTGATCCCACTCTTTATCAGGATTTCTAAAACCAAATCTGTCACTATTATAATTAACCCAATATCCATTTTCATTACAATAAATTACTCTTGAATTTGAAATACCTGATAAGGGAAAAATCTTTACATCTTTATAGAGCGAAGAAGATGGCGGTACGCTTACAATGATATTATTATTTATTTTTTTTAAATCCTTGTAAACTTGAAATCCAGTTCTTGTATCATACTTTTTACCAGTTTCTTTTTCATAGAGTTTAATTTTTTTATTGAGTTGTACTTGAGATAACTGTGACTTATTTAATGATAAATATCCTTCAAATAAATATAAACTAGAAATAATACTTAATGTTAAGACAACTAAGTAATCTTTAATTTTTTTACTGAAATAAAAAGTTAAAACTGAAAAAATTATAAGTATTAATGAAATAACATAATAAATTTGGTAATAATTATTTTTTATTCCATTCCAGTGTATTTCAGATTTATAAAATGTATAAAAAAGTAAGACCAAAGAAATAATCAAAGAACATGGTGAAAAAATTTTTCTTAAAAAGTTCATTATATTTCAAATCAATTTAATAATTAATATATTCTTTGAATGATTTAACTTTTATATAAAATTTTAAAAAAAACTACTCAAAAAATTTTGAATTAGATTAATTTATGAAATCATTTAAGTAAGCAAAGTTTTTAAAAAATTTACCATTTGAAGCTGTGGTAGCTCTATTTATTCGGCCGTCATCTTTATTTATTAAACTAGGTAAAACTTCCGATATGGCGCTACTTCCAAATTCTTCGCTAGCATCTCGTGGCAGTTCTGAAGGTAAATTATCTACAGCCATAACAGCGATATTTTTATCGTTAAGGGCAATTTCTTTCATTGTATTAACATCAATTGAATAATAAGGTTTTGCGATTGATGTAGATCTAATAGTAGTAGGTATAGATCCATTAACATCGCAGGTTACGTCACCTATAACTTTTAAATTTTTAAATTCATTAATTTCGTTTGGATAAAACAGTTTAGGAAATTTTGGTTCCCAATAATGACAAGCAATAAATATGTCTGTTTTCAATAAATAATTTTTTACTTTTGAGATATCTTTACCATCTTTTTTTTCAATATGTTTTTTTGCTGAAATATTAGTAAAAATTGCTTCATTATATTTTTTATTTAAGTAATCTTCAATTGATACTTGTTTAATATTTGCATGTTTTAGCAATTCTATAGCGCCTTTAGAAGCACGTCCGCTTCCAGTGAGTAATATTTTTATTTTTTTAAATTTTTGTTTACTAATTAGTTTTTTAATTTCTTTATAGTTATTAATTTCAAAAGCTCTTGCTAGTGGCTTATTATTAAATAATTTTAAATAAAGATTTAATGTATTGTAAGCGCCAATAATACCTGCAAATCTACCGAAACCAAGATATCTATAACCTTCTCCTGAAACTTCTCTTATATTTTCATAATCAATTAGAGTTATTTTTTTTTTTATAACTTCTCTTAAAAGTTCTTTTTTATATATAATTGCTTTTTCTTTTATATTTTGACCAATATATTGGCGAACTTTACTTGTATGCGAAAAAAATAAATAAGTTTTACCTTCGATAAGTGTTGATATATCAACTTCTTTTACACCAAAAATGATATTAGCAGAACTTAGATCGCCTTTTATCTGAGCTCCAGCCTTTTCATATTCTTCATCTTTAAAACATCTTCTACTTGATGGTTGAACTATTATTTTTATATTAGAAAATTTATTTAATATATTTGATACTTGGGCAGGAGAAAAAGGTGTTCTATTTTCATCAATTCTTACTTCTTTAAGGATACCTAAAACAACTATTTTTTTGTTCATTGTTAATTTAAATTATTTTTTTATTCCTTGAGGATTAATTAATAATTTAGCTATTTCATTTTGAGATGGGATCATATTATTTTTTAAATCATGGATTATTTTCATCCTATCTGTGATTGGAATAAAGCTTGTATCTAAGTTATTTTTATTAAAAGGATGTTTAAATTCATAAGGAGGTTGCTCATCTCTAAATGATAGATCATCTTTATTTATTGACGTGCCCCATTTTTGCTTAATATAAATTCTATTCTGTGCAATTGTATCATAAATTCTTTTATTAATTTTTCTTGATATTCCAATGTTTCTTTCAACTGGCTTATTTAGATTCTCTATTTTAATTTCATTTAAATAACATCTTTGTTTATAATCAGCATCTTCGCAATAGCCATCAATGCAATTTTCATCAAACATTCCAATTTTTATAAAAGTTTTTTTATGTAATGCAAAAGTAGAAAATTCAAAATGAGGTTTAATTAAAGTTGCAACTGTATTTTCATTACATTTTTTAAGTAATTCCTCCATTTCTTTTTCTTCAACAATTGTATCTTCTTGACCAATAATAATTTTTTCCAAGCCAAGATATTCAAAACCGATATAACAAATTAAATTCCATCCTCCTGCACAACCTATATTATTTTTTGTCTTATATATTTCGTAACCTTCTATTTTTTGGTTTCCATTATCAATTATTCTTAATGTTGTATTTGGGTATTTTTTTTTATCAAATTTTTCACTAAAATAACCAAAACCTTGGTATGCAAGCAGAAAATAATTTATCATATTTTTTTTACCAATTTTATAAAATAGTTAAATCTAGTTTTTGTTTTCCTAGTCGTTCATTTCCTTTTTCTGTAACCAAATAAGTTTCACCTAAATTCATTGCTAATTGATTTTCTGAATCCATCAATATCATATGCATAAAAAAAATCATACCTGGTCTTATAATTAGAGGGTTTCCAGTGAAGATCATAGGTGGGACGTCCATCCACGTTGGAGCAAAAGTTGCACCTAATGAATAACCACAAGCATTCATTCTTGCTTTTTTGTAACCATGGGAATCAAATATTTTTGCATGAGCATCAAATACTTCTCCAACTTTGTTTCCTGGTATAAGTTTTTTTTCACAATTACTTAACGCATCAAAACAGGCATCATGCATTTTATAATGTTTTTGATCAGCTTTACCTATAGGAATAGTTCTCATTAAAGCAGAATGATAATGCCTATAAGTTCCTGCCCATTCAATAGTTAATTGATCTACATCTGATAAAATTCTTTTTTCTGATTGATATCTACAAAGTAGTGCATTGTGACCCGATCCTATTACAAATTCATTTCCAGGATAATCTCCACCACCTGCAAAAATAACTCTTTGCATTTCTGCTAAAATTTTTCCTTCATAAGCACCTGCTTTTACTGTTTTCCACGCTGATTCTAAGGCATCATCAGCAAGCTTTGCAGCTTTTTTAATATAAAGAATTTCTTGATCAGACTTTATTACTCTTAAGTGAGAAATTAATTCAGATTCATCTTTTAAGTTAGCAAAATCTTTTAATGACTCGTTGAGCTTTATAGTATTTCTGCCAGTTAAACCGTAGGAATCATATTCAATACCTATATTTTTTCCTTTAAGTTTAAGATCTACTAATATGTTCTTTAACGATTCAGATGGACTAGAGTTTTCTTTATCTTCCCAAATTATTATGTTTTTTATATTTGATGTATTTTGCGCTTGTCTTAGATCGGGAGCTCTTGTCAAAAGAATTATTTCTCCATCTTCATTAAGAATTAATGACTGAAAGAACACAAATCCAAATGAATCATATCCAGTTAACCAGTACATAGATTCTTGCTTAAACATTAAAAGAGCATTTATATTTTGTTCTTTCATAGAATTTATCACCTTTCGCTTTCTTGATAAAAATTCTTGTTCAGTAAAATGGAGAGCCATATATTAAATATAGTTTATGATATTCATCAAATTGATTTTATTCGACAAAAATTAATTATATAATATAGTTTTGAATTAAACTAATGAAATTTTTAAAAAATTATGACAATCCAAAAAATATACGGTTTAAATCTTTTGAATTTGCATTATTGGAAGCAAATAGAAGAAATCATAAGATATTAGTTGAAACTGGTGTAGCAAGAGGAAAAATTAAATTTTTTTTTTTTAGGAAAATAAATTGGCTTGATGGCATGAGTACTTTGTTATTTACTGATTATGCAAATTTTATAAACGGACATGTATATTCTTGTGATATAGACAAAAAAAACATTAATACTGCAAGAAAATTTACTAGAAGAAATTCAAATTTTATTACTTTTATAAGGGATGATAGCTTAAATTTTTTAAAAAATTTTGAGAAAAAAATTGACTTTTTATATTTAGATTCATTAGATGGACAATTTCCTAACGCTTCAGAACATCAGTTAAATGAAATAAAATTAGCTTCTAAAAATTTACACCAAAAATCTTTAGTCTTGTTGGATGACAAAGGATTAAAAACAAATTTGTCAATTGAGTATATGATTAATAATAATTTTAAAATTATTAATGAAACAAAAGAACAAGTTTTGTTATCTTATTGAGACAAACAAACATCATCTTAATGATTAATCAAGAGCTGTTGCTGGATCTAATCTAGTATTGAACCAATTTAATCTTATATCAAGATGTGCTCCAGTAGCTCTACCAGTTGAGCCAACTGTTCCTATAACATCTCCTTGCTTCACCATTTGTCCTTTTTCAACAAAAATATCTTTCAAATGCATATATAAAGTTGAAATACCATGTCCGTGATCAAATATTATTGTTCCACCAGTATAATATAAATCAGCCTCCACTAAAGTTACTATCCCGTCTAACATAGCATAGATATCTGTGCCTTCTTTTTGTGCAAAATCTAATCCATAGTGAGGCCACTTAGGTTTTCCATTTAAAATTCTTTGACTTCCATAAACTCCAGTAATTATTGCATTATCAACTGGAACAATAAATTTATCTTTAAAAAAATCTAAATCACTGTCGACAGCTCTTGCTTTGGCTATTAATTTATTTTCATTTTTAATTCTTTCATAGACTTCTTCAGGAGGAGTAACCTTTTTTTCTTCTAAACCGTCAATTCTTTGAATATTATATTTTCTTTTTTGGACTTTTTTTATAATTTTTTTCTTAATTCCATTTTTTTCAACATGAATAACTAAGTCATATTTTCTATCTCTACCAATACCAAAAGCAAAATAACCATCTTTAGAAACTTTTACTTGTTTTTTATCAATTTTAATTTTGGAATTTGGATCTGTTTTTCCAATTATAAAATGACCTTGTATAAATTTACCGTCGAATTCTACAGCTAAAACTTTAAAGTTAATGAAAAAAATTAATAATATAAATTTTATTATCTTGCAGTCCATCCGCCATCTACAAGTAATGATGTGCCTGTAATCATCGAAGCAGCATCAGAAGCTAGGAAAACTACAGCTGAAGATATTTCAGGCAATTCTGCAAATCTTCCAAGAGGAATATTATTTAAAACATCTCTTTTAAATTTTTTATTTTTAAGAAATTTTTTTGTCATAGGAGTTACAACAAATGTTGGTGATATTGCATTTACTCTAATATTATATTTTGCGAGCTCTAAAGCCATTCCTTTAGTTAATCCCTCCACACCAAATTTATTCATACTATAAACAGTTCTTTTTGGACCACTTACATGTCCCATTTGTGAAGACATGTTGACAATTGTACCGCCAATCTTTTTTCTATTTTTTGTTTTAATCATTTTTACTGCACAAAGTTGAGCAAGATTAAATGCAGCAATATTATTAATTTTAACCATATATTCCATATTTTCTCTTTTTACTTGTGTAAAATATTCAGGAATATTGGTACCCGCATTATTTACCAAAACATCAATTCTTGATTGTTTGTTTATAATTTTTTTAATTTCATTGTAATTCGTTATGTCACATACATATGATTTGCATTTAACTTTAAATTTTTTAATTATTCTAGATACTTGTTGTAAATCTTTATTTGTCCGGCTAATTATTATTAAATTAGCACCAGCTTCAGCTAAAGCTACGGCGCAAGCTTTTCCAAGACCTTTTCCAGCGCCTGTTACTAATGCTACTTTATTTTTTAAATTATATTTTTTTAAATACATTTTATATGAATAACTTTATATCTGTATAAATCAATTCAATTGCAACAGCTAATATTGCAATTAAGCCAAGCCATGCAATCCATCTGTATTTTTTTATCCAACCAGAAATTAATGTTGCTGCAGTAGCCATCAAAGCAATCGAAAGAGCTAAGCCAAAAATTAATAATAAATAGTGGTCTCTTGCAGCTCCAGCCACGCCTAAAACATTATCCAAACTCATAGTTACATCAGCAATTATAACAGTAGTCATTGCTTTAAAAAATGTTGAGTTATCAACTTTTATATTTTTTTTATCTTCTTTAACATTTTTAACAACATCAACATACAGTTTGTAACAAATATAAAGTAATAATATTCCGCCAACTAACCTTATTCCTTTTATTTGAAGCAAGTATGCAGTGATTAAGGTAAAAACAATTCTAAGAATTACTGCTGCAGATATTCCCCAAAAAATAATTTTTTTTCTTTGATCAATTGGAAATTGTGAAGCAACCATACCAATAATAATTGCATTATCTCCAGCTAACACTAAATCAATAAATACAATTTGAAAAAAAATTATTATTTGATCACTCATAACTTACTATCTTCTATTATCATGTCTGCGGCTTTTTCAGCAATCATAATAGTTGGAGCATTAGTATTTCCTGAAGTTATATGTGGCATAATTGAAGCATCAACAATTCTTAAGTTTGACAAACCATGAGCCACAAGCCTGTCATTAACTACAGCTTTTTCATCATTTCCCATTCTACATGTACCAACAGGATGAAATATAGTATTGGCAAACTTTCCAACTTCTACTGCAAGAGCTTCATTATCTGTAATATTAATACCAGGTCTTAATTCTTCAGGCTTGTATGGTTTATAGGCTTTTGAATTCATAACTATATTTCTAACTATCTTAATTGATTTACCTGCAATCTCTCTATCCTCGTCTGTTGACAGATAGTTCATTTTTATTTTTGGTGAAATTCTAGTATCTGATGATTTGATCTCTATTGATCCTCTACTAGTAGGTCTTACATTTGTAATGGTTGGTGTAAAAGCAGGAAATTTGTGAAGAGCTGATTTTCCCAAAAGATCTGTGCTTGCAGGAGATATGTGAAATTGTAAATTAGGAGTTTCTAGATGGGGATCGCTTTTTATAAAACCACATCCATAACTCGCTCCTACTGCCAATGGTCCTTTTCTTAATAAAAAAAATTTCAATCCAGTTAAAATTTTTTTTGAAATACTGTAATAAATATCATTTAGAGTTTCTAAGTTTTTTATTTTGTAAACTGGTCTAAGCATTAAGTGATCAGTAAGATTAGCACCAACTTCAGAATGGTCTTTAATTACCTCAACATTGTTATCTTTTAATAGTTTGGCAGGCCCAACTCCAGAAGCTTGTAAAATATGAGGTGAGCCTATTGTTCCAGCGCACAATATTATTTCTTTATTTGATTTAACAGAAAGTAATTTTTGATTATACCAGTAATTGACTTTTACTGCTTTTTTATTTTCAAACTCAATATTTTTTATATGAGCATTTGTAAGAATTTTTAAATTTTTTCTTTTTTTAATAGGATTTAAATAACCAACAGATGCACTACATCTAAAACCATTTTTAACTGTAAATGGGAAATAACCCATTCCTTCATTGTTTCCAGTATTAAAATCTTTTGTTTTTTTATAACCAAACTCTTCAGCGGCTTCTAAAAATAAATCTAATACCTTAAAAGTTGCTCTAATTTTTTCAACTTTTATAGGACCACCAGAACCATGAAATTCATTTTCTCCAAATTGGAAATCTTCGGATTTTTTAAAATAAGGTAACACATCTTCCCAAGACCAACCAATATTTCCTAGCTGTCTCCAATAATTATAGTCATTTGATTGCCCTCTTATATATAGCATTCCATTTATAGATGAACTTCCGCCAAGAGTTTTTCCTCTTGGGTAAACCATTTCTCTATTATCGCAGTTTGGTTCTTTTTCAGTTGTAAAACACCAGTCAGTTTCTGGGTTATGCATTGTTTTGAAATAACCTCCAGGAATATGTATCCATGGATTTGAATCTTTACCACCTGCCTCTAATAACAAAACATTAATTTTAGAATTTTTTGTTAATCTATTGGCTAACACACATCCAGCTGATCCTGCCCCTATAATAATATAGTCAAAATTTACCATTCTAGAATGTTTATAATGTGTTATTTGAAAAAAACCAGCATAACCAATACTTAATACGGTTGTATAAAAAAAATTTTTGCTTGTTATAATTTTTAAATTTTGAAAGACTTCAATTTTTAAAAATTAACTTAAGAGGGAAAACATGAAAAAAATCATTTCAATGATATTTGCTGTTACTTTAGTTCTTGGTTTTATTACAAGTGCTAATGCGGCAAAAACATTAAAGTGCCAGACTGTTATTAGTGCTAAAGCTGATGAAGTGGTAATGTTAAAAGATTTCACAGATACAGTTACTGCTTTAACAGGTGGATCACTTAAATTTGAAATTATGCCAGCTGGTACAGTTGTTGGGGTTAAAGAGACTCTAGATGCTGTAGACAAAGGCTTAATTGATTGTGGATTTGCTTGGACACACTATTGGTCTGGCGATCATCCAGCAGCGATGTTATTTGGCTCACCAGTAGCAGGAGCAGGAGTAGGAATCGATAACATAGCATTCTTATCTTGGTTCCAATACGGTGGTGGAAAAGAATTATATGATCAACTTTGGTCAGAAATGGGAAGAGACATAAAAGGATTTATGCTTCAACCAGTTGGACCAGAAGCTTTAGGTTGGTTTCCAAAACAAATCAAAAATATGGATGATTTCAGAACTTACAAATTTAGAACTCCTCCAGGAATTCCAGGACAAACTTATAAAGACATTGGTATTGCCTCAGTTGCAATGGGAGGTGGAGATATTCTTCCAGCTCTTCAAGCAGGAACAATTGATGCGGCTGAATGGTGTTGTCCTAAACCTGATTTAGTATTTGGTTTTTATAAAGTTCTAAAACATTATTACTTACAGGGTTTACACCAAGTAGTGGTTAATGCTGATTTTTACATGACAGGAAAACTTTATGATGGTTTAACTGCTCATGAGAAAAAATCTCTTGAAGTTGCAGCTAATGCATCTTTAGCAAAATCATTAAGCTACAGAATATATGAAAATGGTAAAGCTCTTGCTGAGTTAACAACTAAGCATGGTGTTATATTAGAAGACACTCCTACAGATTATTTTAAGGAGTATATGGCAGCAGCTAAAGCTACTTTAAACAAAAATGCATCAGAAAATGCTTTTTTTAAAAAAGTTTGGGATTCCCAAAAAGCTTTTGCTGATATAGCTGTTCCATTCTGGAGCGGTGCTCAAATGTCTAATGCTAAGCTAGGAATGGCTCACGCAGCGACATTAAAGTAATATAGTTTTATATTAAAACTATAATCTAATTAGAATAAAGCGGACTTAATTTAAGTCCGCTTTATTTTTTTACGAGGAATTATGACAGAGGAACCAGGTAAATTAGATATTTCAGATGAAATGATTGCTGAGAGACGAGGCGGCACAGATAAGATGCCTGAAGATATGCCAAAATGGATGGCAAAATCTATTACTTCAATTGATAAATTTAGCAAGATAACAGGCAATATAGTTTGTTGGATTTTAATTCCATTAATTTTAGCAATGACATATGAAGTTTTTGCAAGAAAATTATTTTTAGCACCTACAATCTGGGCTTACGATATTAGCAGATTTCTTTATGGAGCTTTATTTATGTTAGGTGCTGGCTATGCACTCTCAAAAGGAGTTCATATAAGAGCAGATTTTTTATACAGAAATTTTAAAGTAAAAAATCAAGGTTTAATTGATTTCGTTTTATATATTTTATTTTATTTTCCAGGACTAATTGTGTTTTTATATATGACTACTGGCTTTCTCCAGGAGTCAATAATGCGAGGAGAGAGAGGCATGGATACTACTTGGATGCCATATATGTGGCCTATAAAATCATGTTTATGGTTTGGAATTGTTTTTTTATTAATACAAGGAATTTCAGAATTATTCAAAAGCTACTACGCAATGACTAGAGGAAAATGGCCAGGTAATGAATGATAGCTGAATTTATTGATCCAGCCATATTAGGTTTCATTTTAATTGGAGTAATGTTGTTCTCTATATTTATAGGTTTTCCAATATCTTTCACATTAATTTTTTTAGGTTTTGTTTTTGGATATTTAGGCTTTGGAAAATTAGTTTTTTATTTGATGACATTGCAATTTTCAATGGTCATGACCGAGCAAACCTTAGCTGCTGTTCCACTCTTTGTATTCATGGGAATTATGATGGAACAGGCTGGTTTAATGGAAAGATTATTTTCAGCATTTCAATTAATGTTGGCAAAAGTTAGAGGTTCACTTTACTACGCAGTTTTATTTGTTTCTGTAATATTTGCAGCTGCTACAGGAATTGTTGGAGCGTCAGTTACAATATTAGGAATTATGGCTGCAAAATCTATGAATAGATCAGGTTATAATGTGAGATTAGCCGCTGGAACAATTACTGCAGGTGGAACTTTAGGAATTTTAATTCCTCCAAGTATTATGCTTGTTGTTATGGGACCTATAATGGAAATTCCTGTAATTGATTTATTTGCAGCTGCTATCATACCTGGAATTCTTCTTGCTAGTTTATATGCGGCTTACACTACAATTAGATGTATGATGGATCCAAAATTAGGACCCCCATTACCAGAAGAGATGAGAGCAGCAAGCATGAAAGATGTTTGGGTTGAATTTTTTCTTGGTTTAGTTCCGCCTGCTGCTTTAGTTTTTTCAGCTTTAGGAAGCATATTATTGGGTTTTGCTACACCAACAGAAGCCGCTGGATGTGGTGCTATGGGAGCATTATTATTATCTCTTGTTTACAAAAAATTAACTTTTTCTAAACTACAGGATGCACTAGTAAAAACTTTAGAGATATCTGCTCTAATTATGGTTTTAGTTGCTGCATCAAATTTTTTTGGTGCTGTTTTTGCTCGACTTGGCACACCAATGCTTCTTACTGAATTTTTGTTATCTTTAGAAATGAATAAGTATTTAATTTTAGCAATAGTAATGGGTGTAATTTTTTTACTAGGTTGGCCTCTAGAATGGGTTCCTATTGTAATGATTATAGTGCCAATAATACTACCTTTAATCGAAGCATTAGGATTTAATTTAACCTGGTTTGCAATTCTTGTTGCGGTTAACCTTCAAACAGCTTGGCTTTCACCACCAGTCGCTCTATCTGCTTATTTCTTAAAAGGTGTAGTTCCGGAGTGGGATTTAAAAGATATTTATTTAGGAATGATGCAGTTTATGGTGCTTCAAATAATTGGTTTAATAATAATTATTATGTTTCCTAAGATTGTTTTATGGCTTCCAACTCTGCTATATGGACAGTAAATTATATTAGTTTAATATAAGGTAGTGATTCAAGAAAACGGAAATATAGAACTTAAAAATTGGGAGTTAGTTTCGGTTAATCCAAGTGATAAAAAATGGGACTGGACAGACTTGTTCTGTTTTTGGGGAAACAACATACAAACCATTATTGGCTTTTCACTTATTGCTTCTTTGTATTTGGTTTACAGTTTAAATTTTTTAGTTGTTTTATTTGGATCTTTAATTGGTTCATTTTTTGTCTATCTTTTTGCAAATCTTATTGGCAAACCCTCTCAAAGACATGGAATTCCATTTCCAGTTTTTTTAAGAATCTCTATGGGAGTGAATGGAGCAAGATATGTTTCTTTGTTTAGAGGTCTTGTAGGTATTTTTATGTTTGGTGTTCAAACATATTTTTTATCAAAATCTTTTAGCTATTTAATAAGAATAGGTTTTCATTTATTTGATAATACAATTTTAAACCAAGATATATTTTTAATATTTTATTTAGGATTGAATGCTATAGATTGGATAGCTTTTATTTTTGCTATTCTCTTACAATTTTTTTTGTTTAGCAGAAGTCACTCTTTTAACAAACTATTTATTAATTTTTCAGCCATGTTTGTTTATTTTGGATTATCTCTTTTTTTAATAATTATTGTTTCAGAAAATTATGATGCTGTATTTCAATCATTTAAAGATTTATTAATTTTTGAAAACTTTTTCTTGAAAGAAAATGTTATTCCAATAATAACAATAGCAGGAACTATATTTGCTTATTTTTCAATTTTAATATTAAATTTTGGTGATTTTTCAAGATATGTTCAAAATGAAAAAAACCTAAATTTAGGAAATTTAAGTTTGATTTTAAATTTAATTATTTTTTCTTTATTTTCAGTTTTAATAGTAATTGGAGCAGATTTAATATTAAATAAAAACTTACAAAATATAGATCAAATATTGACTAACCCAACTGACATTATTGGAAAATTTGACAATATATCCATAAGTATAATTGTTTTGTTTTTTTTATTATTTGCTTCTGCTTCTACTAATTTAATTGCAAATTATGTTCCATCTCAAAACACTTTATTAAATTTTTTTCCACAAAGCCTTAATCTTAAAAGCTCAGGAATAATCATTCTTATATTTGGTTTTTTAGTAGGAATTTTTTGGGTCCCCGTTTTAAGCCAAGTTGGAATTTTATCTTTTGTAGACACGATTGGTGCTTTTTTTGGCCCTATTTTTGGTATAGTTATTGTTGATTATTATTTAATAAAAAAAGGAAAATTAAATAATAAAGATATTTTTTCTTCCATACCTAATAGCTCTTATTATTATTCAAAAGGTTGGCACATCAAAGCAATATATTCTTTAATTATCGGATTTATTTTTTCTGCATCAACTATTTGGAATCCAGATTTAAGTTTTTTACAGTCTTTTTCTTGGTTAATAGGAGCGTTAATGTCTTCTATTACTTATTATTTATTAGCTAAGCGCTAGAATATTTATGAATAAATTTGATTTAAATAATAGAACTGCTGTAATTACCGGAGGAGCCCAAGGTTTTGGTTTGGATATTGCTAAAAAATTTTTAAATTTTGGTGCAAAAGTTGTAATTTGGGATATTGACGACAAACAATTGGAAATAGCTTCAAAAGAAATAAATAGTTCTAATTTATCCTACAATCAAGTTGATGTGTCTAATTTTGAACAAGTTAATAATGCCGTTCTTAAAATTACCAATTCATCAAATATTGATATATTGATTAATAATGCAGGAATAACTGGTTCTAATGCTACTGTATGGGATTATGATGTTCGTGAGTGGAATAAAGTTTTAGAAATAAACTTATTAGGAACTTTTTACTGCTGTAAAACAATTGTGCCCCATATGATTAAAAAAAATTACGGTAGAATAGTTAATGTAGCATCTGTGGCTGGCAAAGATGGAAATCCAAACGCAAGCGCGTATAGTTCAGCAAAAGCTGGAATTATAGGTTTAACAAAATCTTTAGGGAAAGAGCTTGCAGATAAAAATATCGCAGTTAATGCAGTTACTCCATCTACTGCTAACACAAAAATATTAGATCAAATGTCTGAAAAGCATGTCAAATATATGCTTTCCAAAGTTCCTAGAGCTAGATTTCTAGAACTAGAAGAATTTTCATCTCTTGTTTGCTGGTTATCCTCGGAAGAAAACTCTTTTTCCACAGCAGCTGTATTTGATATTAGTGGTGGCAGATCTACTTACTAGGCTTAGTTTTTGGAATAATTATTGATTGTTTTTTTGACAATTTTAAATCTTTTGCTATCACAGGAGCTAAGATTATTGCTGACCAGTATACTAAAAGTATAAATAAAGTTGTTATTCTCAAAGTTTTTCCTCGTTTATTTCACAATTTTTTTTATTTATATTTTTTTGAAATGCTTCTCCGGTCCCTTCATCAACAATCCAAATCATTGATTTTTGGTAGGTGTTATCACTAGCTAATTTTGTGCATTTTTTACCAAATTTTACCGAATGTGTAGAACAATTTGACAGGATAATAAAAAGTAATAATGAGGTTATTGTTTTCATAATATTAATTTAAAAACTAATATTGTACTTTGAATGTTTAAATTTTGTCTAAATTTTGTTTTTAACAATTTATTGAAAATGATTTGAGATAGTTTATATGGATTAGATGTTTAAAAAAATTTTCTCTATACTTATAGTTTTATTTTTCTCACAACAACTATTAATGGCCGAAACAATAAATGTTTTTGAATTTAATGAAGACGAAATGAAAACTTTAAAAATAAGAAAAATAAAGGGTAAAACAACATATGTTTTGGGATCCAATGAAAATGGCAGCTATTTAAGAGCGGAAGCTGAAGGGAAGGCCTCAGGACTTGGAAAAGAATTAACAATTAATCTCTTAAAAACACCATTTATAAATATTACATGGAAAGTTGAAAAAGATTTATCTGGAATTATCGAAAATAGTAAAAAGGGTCATGATTATGCGGCAAGAGTATTTGTTATAAAAAAAACTGGTTCCACAGCCTTATCAAATAGAGCTATAAATTACGTTTTTTCAAGCAACAATTTAGTAGATGAAAATTGGACTAGCCCCTATACAAAAAAATCGATTGATTATGTTTTATCAACAACCAAAAAACATTTAAATGAATGGGTTACCGTCAAAGCTAATGTTAGAGAAGATTTCAAAAAACTTCATGCTTTGGATGTTGAAGAGTTAAATGGCGTAGCAATAATGACCGATACTGATAATTCTAAATTAAAAGCCATTTCTTACTATCAAAACATTTACTTTTCCTCTGAGTAGTTAAAATTTTAAATATTTTTTTAAAGCAAAGCTTAGAAAAGATAGAATTAAAGTGGCCAATACATCAAGAAGAGGAGTTGCTTGAGGAAAAGCATAATTCCATGTGATTACTCCAACTAACTAAATCAAATAAATTTTATTATTTTTTAATGCATTAAACATTAATTTTTCTTGCATTTTTAAATAATTTTACCATCATATTTAAATTAATTCTTTTAGTATTAACATTTCTTGGGCTTGGATGATAGCAGCCAATTAATATTTTTTTGTCTGGTAGTCGATATTTGATAGCATGAGAAAATTTATAATTTTTACTTTTTAAAAAATAATTTTCTTTATAAAATTGAATACATGCATCAAAAGCAATTTTACCAAGAGCAACAATAATTTTAACATTTTTTAGTAAATCTATTTCTTTTTTAAAAAAGACAAAACAAGTTTTAAGCTCTAAAGGTGTTGGTTTGTCTCCTGGAGGTACACATTTTAAAGCTGTTGTAATGTAAGCATTATAGAGTTTTAAACCGTCATTTTTATTTTCAGAGGTTGGTTGATTAGACATTTTTGCTTTATACAAACACTTATATAAAAAATCTGCAGACCTATCTCCTGTGAACACTCTGCCGGTTCGATTTCCTCCATGAGCAGCAGGTGCTAGGCCGACTAATAATATTTTACCACGAATATCACCAAACCCAGTTATAGGTTTTCCCCAATATTTTTCATTTATATATTGTTTTCGTTTATCTTTAGCTATTTTTTTTCTAAAAATTACTAATCTTTTACATTTTTTGCAATTAATGATCTTCCTATTTAGATTTATATATTGACTATTGGAAGTCATTTATTATTTTAAATTTTGTTTCTTAAATAAAGAAATACCGTTTTCTAATTTGTGTTTATAAGATTCTTTAAAGCTTTTTAGTTGCCACCCATTTAGTCTTTTTTCTAATTCTATAAGATTGTTTTTTTTCCAATCATCGCTTGTTTTTTCATCTTTCCACATTTTTTTATCATCATTGCTTCTACCACAGCCATAACAATAGCCCGTTAGAGGATCAGTTTTACAAATACTTATACAAGGTGAAACGATCATAATTATTTAACTTTTATATATTTATATTTTATTGTTCAATATATTCTTAATTATTGATATTGGACAAATATAATCAATAATATATAAAAACTAAATAATTTATGGGCGAGTGGCGGAATTGGTAGACGCGTTGGTCTTAGGAACCAATAGTGCAAGCTGTGAAGGTTCGAGTCCTTTCTCGCCTACCACAAACTATGAATTTTTTATATGCATAAAGGAATTGATAAATGAAAAAAATAAACCCAAAAAAAATTATTTCTAAATCTTATAAACGTATGACTAATGATTTTAATAATTTTGTCAGAATAGGATTTGTTGTTTTTACTGTTATGACACCCGTTTATCTTTTTTCAGTTTATTATGATGAATATGTTTTGGATATTTTTAATCAAAGAGGAATGGTTGCATATATTAGGGGCTCAGGTCTAACAAAATTACTAAATTGGTTTGTATTGTTTCCTTTAACATCAGCATTTTTAGCAAACTGGCATAGGTATATATTATTTTCAGGAAAAAAACCGTGGAAGTACTTTCCTATTGATTTTTCAAAATATACTTTTCAATGGATTTGGACATCTATTAAAGTTGGCTTTGTATTTTTTGTTCCAGCAGTGATATTTGTTGTCTTAATTTTACAAATTGGAATTAATTTTTTGATATCTGCAGCAATCTATATCTTGCTATTTATTATTTATGCTGTCAGAGTTTCATTAATATTCCCAGCTACGGCTGCACAACACGATACTTCTTTTGCACGTGCATTTAAAATGTCAAAAAATAATTTTTGGTCTTTGTTGTTAATTATAGTTTCCATTATTCCAATAATTATTGCCTGGTTATTATTGTTCTTGTTGATTGAGTTTACAGTAGGTTCTGAGAGTTCAATTGTAACATTTTTGTTTTCAAACTTTATAACATTTGCTTTTGTTTTTATCATTTATGGATATTTAGCATCTTGTTTATCTGAAAGTTATAAAGTTTTGAGTAAAAAATAAAAAAATATGAAAGTAACAATAGAAAATAAAAAAGGTTTAAATAAAGATCTAAAAGTTTTTATAGATAAAAAAACTATCAGTACTTACATGAATGATAAGTATGAAGAGATCAAAAAAAATGTAGTAATCAAAGGATTTAGACCAGGAAAAGTTCCTAATGATATTTTAAAAAAACAATTTGGAAAAGCAATTTTTGGAGAAGTTCTAGATAAAGTTTTAAAAGAAACAACCACAAAAGCTTTAGATGAAAATAAAATCAAGCCAGCAGGGCAGCCAAAAATAGATTTGAAAACGTATGGAGAAGATAAAGATCTTGAATACATTATTTCAGTCACAGAGTTTCCAAAGGTTGAAATTGAATCTATAGAAAATATCAAATTTGATGAGTACAATGTAACGATCGAAAGTAAAGAAACCGATAAAAGAATTAAAGAAATTGCAAAAAATCAAAAAAATTTTGTTGATGTAGATCCTGCTAAAGTAGCAAACGAAGGAGATCTTGTTGTTTTTGATTACAAAGCGACAGTGAACGGAAAAGAATTTAAAGGTTCTGAAGGAAAAAATACTCAACTAGAAATTGGAAAAGATTTATTCATTAAAGGTTTTGATAAACAATTAGTTAAAGCAAAAAAAGATGAAACAATAAACGTTGAAGTAAATTTACCAGAAAATTTTCCAGAAAAAGAAGTTACTGGTAAAAAAGCAGTTTTTGTATGCAAAATTACTGCAGTTAAAAAACCTAAAGAAGTTATTATTGATGATGAATTTGCAAAAAATTTAGGAGCTAAAGATTTAATTGATTTAAAAAAATTAATTTCAAAACAAATTAATGATGAGTATAAAAATTCTTTAAACACGCTCTCAAAAAATCAAATACTTAAAGAATTAGAAAAATTCAAAGTTGAAGAAATTCCTGGAAATTTAGTTGAAGAAGAAGTTAAAATTTTAACTCAAGGTATGAAAGAAGATGAAATTAAAAATAAGAAAAAAGAATTTGAAAAAACTGCCAAAAAAAGAATTAAAGTTGGATTAATATTAAATGAATTTGGAGAAAAAAATAATGTCAAAGTTGAAGAACATGAAATTCAAGCTGAGGTACAAAAGCAATTAAGAATGATGCCAGGTCAAGAAAATATAGTTAGAGAGTTTTATGAAAAAAACCCTTCTGCACTTGCAAGCCTAAGAGGAAATATTTATGAAGAAAAAATAATTAATTTAATTAAAAGTAAAGCTAAAAGTAGTAAAAAAAACATTACTAAAGATGAAGCTGTAAAAATTCTAAAAGAAGCAAATGCACATTATCACTCCCATGATCATTCTAATGAAGAAAGTTATCATAAAAAAAATCAATCTAAATCAAAATCAGACCAACCTAAAAAGACCAAATCTAGAACCCTAAAATCAGAAAAAACAAAAAAAAGTTAGCAAAAAGTAATTACAAGTTGTATAAGTTGAACGAATCAATTTATGACAAAAAAAATACCTGAATATATGAATACGCTAATTCCTATGGTTGTTGAACAATCACCTAAAGGAGAAAGAGCTTATGATATTTATTCTAGACTTTTAAAAGAGAGAATTGTTTTTGTGGTTGGACCAATTAATGACAATGTAGCTTCTGTAGTTACTGCTCAATTATTATTTTTAGAATCTGAAAATTCTAAGAAAGATATTTATTTATATATAAATAGCCCTGGTGGACTAGTTACAGCAGGTTTAGGAATTTATGATACAATGCAATATATAAAACCTGATGTTTCAACTTTATGTATTGGTCAAGCTGCTTCAATGGGATCTTTTCTTCTTTCAGCGGGTCAAAAAGGTAAAAGATTTTCTTTGCCAAATTCAAGAATTATGGTTCATCAACCTTCTGCAGGTTTTCAAGGACAAGCAACTGATATTGAGATACATGCAAATGAAGTTCTTTCTCTAAAAAAAAGACTTAATGAAATTTATTCTAAAAACACAGGCAAACCAGTAGATGAAATTAAACAAGCTCTTGAGAGAGATAATTTTATGACTCCAAAAAATGCAAAAGACTTTGGTTTAATTGATCAAGTAGTAGAAAAACGAATATAATACACAAGATATTGCAAATTGCACAACTCATACTTGATTATTGCGAGTCTCTTATATTAAGGTGTTTTAATTGATTCGTTAAAAAAAAATTTATGACAACTAATAATAAAAATATTCTTTACTGTTCTTTTTGTGGAAAAAGTCAACACGAGGTAAGAAAACTAATTGCTGGCCCAACAGTATTTATTTGTGATGAGTGTGTTGAACTGTGCATGGATATTATTAAAGAAGAAAACAAAGATACTTTTGTTAAACATCAAGATGGTTTACCACCTCCAAAAGAAATTTGCGCTGTTTTAAATGATTATGTAATCGGACAACAGCATGCAAAAAAAGTTTTATCAGTTGCAGTACATAATCATTATAAAAGATTAAATTACGAAAATAAAACCAGCAAAACAGTAGAGTTAGCTAAATCAAATATTCTGTTAGTAGGTCCTACAGGATGTGGTAAAACTTTATTAGCACAGACACTTGCTAGAATTTTAGATGTTCCATTTACAATGGCAGACGCCACTACTCTAACTGAAGCTGGATATGTAGGTGAAGATGTTGAAAATATTATTTTAAAATTATTGCAATCTGCTGACTACAATGTTGATAAAGCTCAACGTGGTATTGTTTATATTGATGAGGTTGATAAAATTAGCAGAAAATCAGAAAACCCATCAATTACAAGAGATGTATCAGGAGAAGGCGTTCAACAAGCCTTATTAAAAATTATGGAAGGTACAGTTGCAAGCGTACCTCCTCAAGGAGGAAGAAAACATCCACAACAAGAATTTCTACAAGTTGACACAACAAATATTTTATTCATTTGTGGTGGAGCTTTTGCAGGTTTAGACAAAATAATTTCTCAAAGAGACAAAGGAACATCAATTGGCTTTGGCGCAGAAGTTAAAAATACTGAAGATAAAAAAACTGGCGAATGGATGAAAAATTTGGAACCTGAAGATCTGTTAAAATATGGTTTGATTCCGGAGTTTATTGGTCGTCTACCAATAGTCGCAACTCTTGAAGACTTAGATGAAAAATCTTTAGTTAAAATTCTAGAAGAACCAAAGAATTCACTTATTAAACAGTATCAAGAATTATTTAAATTAGAAGGTGTAAAACTTACATTTAAAGATTCTGCTGTAAAAGAAATTGCCATCAAAGCAATAAAGAAAAAAACAGGAGCTAGAGGATTAAGATCTATATTAGAAAATATTTTATTAAAAATCATGTATGATTTACCAAGTCAAAACAATGTTGAAGAGGTCATTATTGACCTATCTGTGGTTAAAGGACAGTCTCAACCTATTGTGGTTCATTCAAAAAATCAGATCAAGAGCAAGCCCGAGAAGACATCAGCTGCTTAATATAGGCTAATAAACATAAAAAATTAGTTGCAATATTATTATTAATATCCATATTTAGCTTATGGAAGTTAAAGCAAGTCTACCATTGTTACCCCTAAGAGATATCGTTGTATTTCCTAGCATGATTATTCCTCTATTTGTTGGTAGAGATAAATCTATTTCAGCACTTAATGAAGTTATGAAAAATGATAAAAAAATTATTTTAGTAACTCAAAAGAATTCTGAAGTTGATGACCCAAAAAAAAACGATGTATATATGTTTGGGTGCGAAGGAAATATTTTACAACTTCTTAAATTACCAGATGGAACGGTTAAAGTTTTAGTAGAAGGTATTAAAAGGGTAAAAATTTTAGATTTTATAGAAAGTGAAAAATTTATTACCTGTGATTTTACTCATCATAATGATCTATTAACAAAAAATGAAAATTTATTACCATTAGCTTTGACCGCAGTTAGAAGATTAGAAAAATTAACTTCGATAAATAAAAAAATTTCCACTGAAACTATAAATAAAATTAAAGAATTAAAAGATCCGTCTATACTTGCTGACAATATTGCTTCACATCTCAATACTTCAATTTCTGAAAAACAACAAATATTTGAATTAATTGATGTTAAAAAGAGACTTAATGCAATTATTAAAGTTATGGAAAATGAAGCAAGTATTATTGGAGTAGAAAAACGAATTAGAGGTAGAGTCAAGACTCAAATGGAAAAAACTCAAAGAGAGTATTATTTAAATGAACAACTTAAAGCTATCCAGAAAGAACTTGGAGAAATTGAAGATGGAAAAGATGAAACTTCAAATTTAAATAAATCAATATTGAAAGCAAAGATGCCAAAAGAAGTACAAAAAAAATGCATGTCAGAATTGAAAAAATTAAAAAACATGAGTCCAATGTCGGCTGAAGCAACTGTCGTAAGAAATTATCTTGACTGGATGATAGATATACCTTGGTATAAAAAAGATGAAATTGATATCGACTTAAACAAAGCTCTAAAAACATTAGATGAGGATCATTTTGGTTTAGAAAAAATTAAAGAAAGAATAATTGAATTTCTAGCCGTTCAAAAAAGAATGGAAAAAATTAAAGGACCAATATTATGTTTAGTTGGACCTCCTGGCGTTGGAAAAACATCTTTAGGAAAATCTATAGCAAAAGCTACAAATAGACAGTTTGTGAGAATGTCTCTTGGAGGCATAAGAGATGAAGCTGAAATTAGAGGTCACAGAAGAACTTACATTGGATCATTACCAGGTAAAATTATTCAAATGATGAAAAAAGCTGGAACTAAAAACCCTTTAATTTTACTTGATGAAGTTGATAAAATTGGAAATGACTATAGAGGAGACCCTTCATCAGCTTTACTTGAGGCTTTAGACCCAGAACAAAATACAAGTTTTAATGATCATTATCTAGAAGTGGATTATGACCTTTCAGATGTGATGTTTGTAACTACAGCCAATACGTTAAATATTTTACCTCCCTTATTAGATAGAATGGAGGTAATTAGAATACCAGGATATACCGAAGATGAAAAAATTAATATTGCAAATAATTTTTTACTTCCAAAACAAATTAAAGCTAATGGTGTAAAAAAAAATGAATTTGAAGTTACCGATGGTACGGTTAAGGAAATTATTAGGAATTATACACGTGAGTCAGGCGTAAGAAACTTAGAAAGAGAAATTTCTAAAATCACAAGGAAAGTTGTTAAAAAAGTCGTGAACAATGAAGAAAAAAAAGTTGTGGTAGATAATAAAAATCTTTCTGATTTTTTAGGAGTTAAGAAATTTAAATATGGAGAATTAGAAGATAAAAATAGAGTTGGTATAGTTACTGGTTTAGCATGGACTGAAGTAGGTGGAGAAATTTTAAAAATTGAAACTGTAAACATGCCAGGAAAAGGCAGAATGCAAATAACTGGAAAATTAGGCGATGTAATGCAGGAGTCAGTTAAGGCAGCAAAATCGTTTGTTAGATCAAAAAGCTTAGAGTATGGAATAATTCCTCCATTATTTGAAAAAAAAGATTTCCATATACATGTTCCAGAAGGGGCTACCCCTAAAGATGGACCATCGGCAGGAATTGGAATGGTTACATCAATAGTGTCATCTATTACAAATAATCCAGTAGATAGAGAAATTGCAATGACAGGTGAGGTTACAGTAACAGGACAAGTTTTAGCAATTGGTGGTTTAAAAGAAAAATTATTAGCAGCACATAGAGCTGGCATTAAACATGTTATTATTCCAAAAGACAATGAAAAAAATCTTGTAGATATTCCTCAAAAAATTAAAGATGAAATTAAAATTACCCCAGTAGAAACTGCTGATGAGGTTTTGAAAATTGCACTTACAAAAGAGCTTAAAGCAACTGAATGGGTTGAACCTGAAAAAATTTCAGATAATAAAAAAGAAGACAAGACGCAAGCTAGCATCCAATAATATTATATTAGTTTCATCTACCAATAATTTTTTTTTTAAGTAATATGTTATATTTACAGTAAGATTTACCATATGAATACTATAAAAAAATTGATTGATGAAGGTATCGCTTTTCATAAAAACAATAAATTACATGATGCAAAAATTAAATATCTAAAAGTTTTAAAAATAGATCCAAGGAATTTTCAGATTATGAAGCTATTAGCTTTAATTGAATATTCTTTAGAAAATTACAGCAATTCATTAAATTTATTTAGTGAGTGCATAAAAGCAAAGCCTAACAATTCTGATATATATTCAGATAGAGCTGTAGTTTATCATAAACTAAAAGAAATTAAAAAAGCAGAAAAAGATTATTTAAAAGCAATTGATATTGACAATAACCCAAATGCCTTATTTAACTATGCAAATCTTTTAAGAGAAAATAACAGGTTAAATGAAGCTGTTGTAAATTATAATCTATCAATCAAAGCAAAACCTGATTTTGCGAATGCTTATCTAAACAGAGGTTTAGTAAAGTTTTTACAAAATAAACATGAAGAGGCACTTACTGACTTTAATGCGGTAATAAAAATCAATTCTAACCATGCAAATGCACATTTTTTAAAATCTGCAATTGAATTAAGAAAAGAAAATCTCATTGAGGGTTTTAAAAATTATGAATGGAGATGGAAATCATCACTTTTTTTTACCAAGATTAGAAATTTTAATAAAAGAACTTGGGATGGAAAAGAAGATATTAAAAATAAAACAATTTTATTATATTCAGAACAAGGTTTAGGTGATCAAATACATTTTATAAGGTTTGTTAATTTAATTATAAAAAAAGGTGCTAAAGTTATTGTTGAAGTTGATCCTAGATTACTTAAATTATTTAAGCATACTACTAATTTTAAAAATATTTTTTCTCAAGGTGACAAGTTACCTAACTTTGATTTGCATTGTCCAATAATGTCTTTACCTTATAAATTAAAAATTGACATAAATTCCATACCCAATGAACCATATTTAAAATGCAATACTGAAAATATAAAAAAGTGGGAAAAATTATTAGATAAAAATCACAAAAATATAGGAATTAATTGGCAAGGAGGTGTCGATCCAAGGCAAGATGCTGGTCGATCATTTAGACTAGATAATTTTGAAGAAATTTCAAAAATAAAAGATATTAAGTTATTTAGTTTGCAAAAAATTAATGGTGTTAATCAAATTGAAAATATAAAAGATAAATTTAATTTAAATATAATTGACAATTTAGATAAGAACGCTCCATTTGTAGATACAGCAGAATTAATATCGAATTTAGATTTAGTAATTACATCTGATACATCAATTGCACATTTATCGGGAGCACTTGGAAAAAAAACTTTTTTGTTAATTCAAAAATATGCTGAATGGAGATGGTTTGAAAATAGGTCGGATTCACCCTGGTATTCAAATATGAAAATATTTCGTCAAAAAATTGATGGTGATTGGGACTCGGTATTTTCAGCAATGAAAGATGATTTGATAAAATTATTCAAATAATTACTTCACTTACAAATAAATTGTTGTTATATAGAGCCTTATTTTAGGGTGGTTAGCTCAGTTGATAGAGCATCTCGTTTACATCGAGAGGGTTAAAGGTTCGAGTCCTTTACTTCCGCCACTAGTTTTTAGTTCATATTGAATTATTGATCTTAATTATGACTTATAAAAAAATACTAATTTATATTTATAAAAAAATATCTAAATTTTATGTTTTATTATTTGGTCGTAAAAAAATGCAATTTATAAATGATTTTATTTTGGCACTTTCTTTAGATGCCAAAGGTTATAAAAATTATGGAAATTTTGAAAAGACTGGTGAAAAATCTTTTATTAGACTTATTAAGAATGAAATAAATTTTAGCATAGATGTAGGGGCAAACGTAGGCAACTATACTAAATTACTTTTGTCAGAAACAAATTCAAAAGTAGTATCATTTGAACCTCTGCCAGATGCATTTAATGAATTAAAAAAGATTAAGTTAGAATACGAAAATAGATTAGATATTTATAATGTAGCTATAGGTATTGATAATAATAAACTAGATCTGTTTTATGGAGATAAAAAATCAGAAAAAGCATCTTTAATACCTAATTTAGAAAAACTTTCTTTTGTAGGTGATCTTAATAAAAATAAGATATCGGTAGAAGTTAAAAAATTGGATTATTTTGAAAGTGATTTTAGTGATAAACAGATTGACTTTATTAAGATTGATACAGAAGGGTTTGAATATGAAGTATTAAGAGGAGCTGAAAAATTATTAAAAAAACATAAACCTAAATTTATACAGATAGAATTTAATTGGCATCAATTAATAAAAAAACAAACTTTATATAATTTATCACGATTAATAAGTTTTTCTGATGTTTTTAGAATATTACCTCATGGTGAAAAATTAATACATATCGATCCATCAAGACCAGAAAATAATATATATCACCTTTCAAACTATGTATTTATAAGAAAGGATATTTCCAACAACTACAAATGAAAAAAGTTAAAGATTTAATAGTTCTATATCCTTCATTTGAACGTGGAGGTGCTACAGTAAATTTAATTAATTTTGTTAATATATGTGCTAAAAAAAAAATAAAAATACATCTTGTTTCAAATATTAAATCTAAAGATAAAAAAAAATTTTTTAAAAGAAATATAAAATTTATTAATTTTAGTGATAAAATAAATAATAAAGCATTTAAAAGGTTGCTAACTTCTATATATTCTATTTTTTCATTATTAAGTTTATTCAAAAAGATAAACTCTAATAATTCTTTAGTTGTTTCATTCCAAAGCCATATCTTACCTATTCTTGAATCATCAAATGCTTCAAAACCACATTCATAAGCAGATAACTTTTCTGGGTCTGGGTTTTTTGGTGATAAAATAAAATTCAGAGTAATAAAAGCTAGACTTAGACCTAGCGCAATTATTAAAAATATAATTATAGATAAATAATCTTGTAAAAAATCAAATAACATAGAATTATATTTATAAACTTTTTGAGTAAAATATAAAGATACGTTAAAGTCACATTTTATTAAAAAAAATTTAAGATTTGAGAAAACTTATCAATTAAGTGGCGGGAGTGAAGGGACTCGAACCCTCGACCTATCGCGTGACAGGCGATCGCTCTAACCAACTGAGCTACACCCCCAAAATTTTGGTGGGCAGTAAAGGACTCGAACCTTTGGCCCTCTCGGTGTAAACGAGATGCTCTACCAACTGAGCTAACCGCCCAAAGTATTTTTACACACCAAAAATATCGTCTTTATTACAACTAACTTCATATTAGTCAACTGTTAGTATGTCAAAAAAAATATAAGATAATTAGTAGATAGTCATTTAAAAATTCTGAGCATGTAAAACTGTATATCTGACTTTATATTTGCCAAAAGCATGTATTGCTCACATATAAAAAAAATTATTTGCTAGAACTATTTAATATACTATTACAATAGCTTATATACTTAGAAACTTGTGGCTTAATTAAAAAACGTGATAAATTTTTTTTTATTTTTTTGCTATTTGATAATTTTTTTTCATAATTTAAAATAGAATCAACCATTTTTTTTGCTAATAGTTCATGATTATATCTAGGAATATATGTGCCGTATTTTTTTGATAATATATCAATAGCACCACTACATCTTGTGCTAATACAAGGCAGATTAAAATTAACAGCATCAATAAGTGTATTGGGCAGTCCTTCATATAAGGATGGAAATATCAAAATTTTAGATCTTATGTAATATTTTTTTGGATTTGTAACCCACCCTTTAAATATTATATTCTTGGAAATATTTAAATTTGCACTAATTTTTTTTAACTTTAAATTATCATAACCATGTCCTATCAAAATTAATTTATATTTTGGGAATTTTTTTAAAAAATGACCGAATGCTTTAATTGTAAT
>CACDCI010000008.1 GCA_902551215.1 uncultured Pelagibacteraceae bacterium
GTTCTTTAACAGATGTAAGACAAATTAATTGTGAAGTAGGAGTTCTTCCAAGAACACATGGTTCTGCTTTATTTACTAGAGGTGAAACACAAGCCTTAGTTACTTTAACATTAGGCACTTCAGAAGACGAACAAAGAGTAGAAAGTCTTGATGGATTAAAGCGTAATAGGTTTATGCTTCATTATAATTTTCCACCATTTTCTGTTGGAGAAGTTGGAAGAATTGGAACAGGAAGAAGAGAAATAGGACATGGAAAATTGGCATGGAGAGCTCTTAAATCATCTTTACCAAAACAAGAAAAATTTCCCTATACTTTTAGAATAGTTTCAGAAATTACCGAATCAAACGGATCATCTTCGATGGCAACAGTTTGTGGATCTTCATTGGCATTAATGGATGCAGGAGTTCCAATGAAAGACTCTGTAGCAGGAATTGCTATGGGATTAATTAAAGAAGGAAAAGACTTTTCAGTACTTACAGATATTTTAGGCGATGAAGATCATTTGGGAGATATGGACTTTAAAGTTGCTGGAACAAAAGATGGTATTACATCTTTACAAATGGATATTAAAATAACTGGAATAACTTTTGAAATTATGGAACAAGCATTGTCTCAAGCTAAAGATGGTAGAATTCATATTTTGGATGAGATGGCAAAAGCTTTAACTGGTTCAAGAAAAGCAGTTTCTAAATATACTCCAAAAATTGAAACTGTCATGGTTGATAAAAAGGATATAGCAGCTGTAATTGGAAAAGGTGGGGCAACGATAAGAGAAATTGTTGAATTATCAGGAGCTAAAGTAGATGTAAAAGATACAGGAGAAGTGACTGTAGCAGCACCAGACGAAGAATCTAGACTTAAAGCAATGAATATGATCAAAGATATTATTGCCAAACCTGAAATGAATAAAATTTATAAAGGTAAAGTAATTAAAATTATGGATTTTGGAGCTTTTGTGAATTTTTTAGGCAAACAAGATGGACTTGTTCACATATCAGAACTTGCACCTAAAAGAGTAGCGAAAGTTACAGACGTTGTTAAAGAAGGTGACGAAGTAACAGTTAAAGTAATCGGATTCGATAGAGGAAAAGTAAAATTATCTATTAAACAAGCAGTTGCTTAGGGAATTCGCGGGGCACCTGGCAACAGAACGCTCATTATTTACTCTTTCTTTTTTCTTTTTTGAGCTTTCTTTTTTCTTTCAAGGAAAGCTTAGGTTTTTTCATTACACTTGAATCTTTAAATGATTTTCCGCTATACCTTTTAGACATTTTTTAGGAAATATTTTTTGGATCAGGCATCCCTACTTTATTATAACCAGCATCTACATAATGAATTTCACCAGTAACACCACCGCCAAGATCACTTAACAAATATAATGCAGAGTTACCTACATCATGAATATCTACATTTCTTTTTAAGAAAGAATGATCTTCATTCCATTTATAAAGAAATTTAGCATCTCCAATAGCTGAAGCTGCAAGAGTTTTAATTGGTCCCGCACTTATTGCATTAACTCTAATTCCTTTTGCTCCTAGATCTCTTGCTAAATATTTAACACTTGCTTCAAGTGCAGATTTACAAACACCCATTACATTATAATTTGGAATAGCTTTGTTAGACTCATAAGTTAAAGTAAGCATACTTCCACCTTTGTTCATTATTTTAGAAGCTTCTTTTGCAACCTCTGTAAATGAAAAACATGAAATTAACATACTTCTTAAGAAGTTTTCCCTTGTAGTATTTAAATATTCTCCTGATAATTCTGATTTATCTGAAAAGGCAACTGCATGTACAACAAAATCAATTTGACCCCATTTTGATTTTATATCTTCAAAAAGTTTTGTTACTTCTTCTTTTTTTTCAACATCGCAACTAAATGTTATATTTGAATTTAGTTTCTCTGCTAAAGGAATAACTCTTTTTTTTAATGCATCTCCAAGATAAGTAAATGCTAATTCTGCACCAGCTTCAGCTAATTTTTGAGATATACCCCAGGCGATTGAACGCTCATTTGCCACACCCATTATTAATCCTTTTTTACCTTTCATTAGGCTCATTTATTAAACTTTCTCAAATATTAAAGTTGCATTAGTGCCACCAAAGCCAAAACTGTTAGACATTATTGAATTTAAAGCAATATCTTTTTCAACTTTTGTTACTATTGGATATTTTTTTGCTTCATCATCCATATCCGTTATATTTGCTGAAGCAGAAATAAAATTATTTTTCATCATTATTAGACTGTAGATAGCTTCATGTGCAGATGTGGCTCCTAAAGAGTGACCAGAAAGAGATTTTGTAGAACTTATTTTAGGTACATTATCTTTAAATACTTCACCAACCGCTTTAAGTTCTGTGATATCGCCTACAGGTGTTGAAGTTCCATGGGTATTTATGTAATCAATCTTATTTTTACTTGTACTTAAAGCCATTTGCATACACCTTACAGCGCCTTCTCCAGAAGGTGCAACCATATCATAACCATCTGAAGTGGCTCCATAACCAGTTAATTCTGCGTAAATTTTTGCACCTCTTGCTTTTGCATGTTCATATTCTTCTAAAACCAAAACTCCTCCACCTCCTGATATAACAAAGCCATCTCTTGTTTTGTCATAGGGTCTAGAAGCTTTTTCTGGAGTATCATTGTATTTTGAAGATAAAGCTGTCATTGCATCAAACATAGCCGTTAATGCAAAATGAACTTCATCACTACCACCAGCAAAAATTATTTTTTGTTTTCCTAATTGTATTAGTTCCATAGCATTTCCAATGCAGTGTCCACTGGTAGCACACGCTGAGCTTATAGTATAATTCACTCCTTTTATTTTAAAAGGAACTGCTAGTGTTGCAGATGCAGTGCTTGACATAGTTCTTGGTACTACAAATGGTCCCATTCTTTTTGGACTTTTTTCTCGTGTTCTGTCAGCAGCTAAAATTACATTTTCAATTGAAGGTCCACCAGAACCCATAATCATACCAGTTAAAATATTACTCACATCTTTTTCTTCTAATCCAGAATCTTTAACGGCTTCTGCCATAGAAATGTAATTATATGCAGAGCCAGGACCCATAAATCTTATAAATTTTCTATCAACGTGATCTTCAAGTTTAATATTTGGTTTACCATGAATGTTACTTTTTAAATTATATTCTTTGTATTCTTCAGAAAATGAAATTCCAGATTTTGAGTTTAATAATGATTGATAAACTTCTTCTTGATTATTGCCTAAGCAAGATACAACTCCAATACCTGTTACAACAACTCTTTTCATTATTTAAATAATCCTACTTTTAAGTTTTCAGCTGAATATATTTTTTTCCCATCTGCTTTAAGTATACCATTTGCCAGCCCTACAGTAGTACCTTGTTTTATAAGAATTCTTTTCATATCTATTTCGTAAGTAGCAATTTTTATATTTTGTAACACTTCTCCTGTAAATTTTACAGTATTCACTCCCAAAGCTCTTCCTTTGCCAGGTTTACCAAGCCAGCCAAGATAAAATCCTACTAATTGCCACATTGCATCCAAGCCTAAACAACCTGGCATAACTGAATCATTTTTAAAATGACATTCAAAAAACCACATACTTTCTTTAATGTCTAGTTCAGCTTTAATTAATCCCTTTTTATATGCTCCCTTATTCTCACTAATTTCTGATATTCTGTCAAACATCAACATTGGAGGAAGTGGCAGTTTTGCATTTCCTGGTCCAAAAAGTTTACCATTTCCACAATCAATTAAATCTTCATAATTATAAGATGATTTTTGCTCCATAATTTAAATATTTATTACTTTATTTAACATTATTATAATATACAATTTACTCACAATAGTTATAAATTAGGCAGAAAAATGAATAATTACCACTTATTTATTGAAAAATTGAGATCTTCTGGTTTAAGACCGACAAAGCAGAGAATAGAAATTTGCAAACTTTTATTTGATAGACAAGAAACTTTTCATTTTACAATTAATCATTTGCAAAATTTTTTAAGAAAAAAATCTAATACAAAAATATCACTTGCAACAATTTATAACACTGTCGATGCTTTTAAAAAAAAAGGCTTTTTAAAAGAAATTTTAATAAATAGTGATAGTAATTATTTTGATACGAATGTTACAAATCATCACCATTTTTTCAATGAAAACACTAATGAACTTATAGATTTAAAAGATAGCGATATAGGAGATATAAACATAAAAAAAAAAATCCCAGGAAAAAAAATTAAATCTATAGAAGTTCTAGTTAAAATTGCAAAATAGATTAGAATAATTCTAAAATGTTGACTCTATTTTAGAATGTTTGTAAATTAATCATTATGAGTGAACAATCAAAATGTCCATTTACTGGCGCTGGAACACCAGCTAAATATCCAACTGGTAGAGGTACTTCAAATAGAGATTGGTGGCCAAACAGTTTAAATCTTAAAATTTTGAGTCAACATTCTTCGCTAGTTGATCCAATGGACAAGAAATTTAATTATGCAAAAGAATTCAAAAAACTTAACCTTAAAGCATTAAAAAAAGATTTACATAAATTAATGACAGATTCACAGGACTGGTGGCCTGCAGACTATGGTCATTATGGAGGACTTTTTATTAGATTAGCATGGCATGCAGCAGGTACCTATAGAACTGGTGATGGAAGGGGTGGCGCCGGAACTGGTAATCAACGTTTTGCACCATTAAATAGTTGGCCAGACAATGTTAATCTAGATAAAGGAAGATTGTTACTTTGGCCAATTAAAAAAAAGTATGGCAAAAAAATTTCATGGGCTGACTTATTCATTTTAGTTGGAAATGTAGCTTTAGAGTCAATGGGCTTTAAAACTTTTGGTTTCGGAGGAGGCAGAGAAGATATTTGGGAACCCGAAGAAGATATTTATTGGGGTTCAGAAAAAGAATGGCTTGGCGTTAATCGTTATAGCGGTAAAAGAGATCTTGAGAATCCTTTAGGAGCATCTCATATGGGGTTAATTTATGTAAATCCACAAGGCCCTGATGCAAATCCAGACCCTCTTTTAGCAGCTCATGATATTCGTGAAACTTTTGGTCGTATGGCCATGAATGATTATGAAACAGTAGCACTTATTGCTGGTGGACATACTTTTGGAAAATCTCATGGTGCTGCTCCTGAATCACATAAAGGTCCTGAACCTGAAGGTGCAAAAATCCAAGAACAAAGCATGGGTTGGACCAGTAATTTTAGAACTGGTATGGGCGCTGATACTGTTAGTAGCGGTTTAGAAGGAGCTTGGACTGTTAATCCAACAAAATGGGATAATGGTTATTTTGATTTATTATTTGGTCACGAGTGGGAATTAACAAAGAGCCCTGCAGGTGCACATCAATGGAAACCCAAACAGAACGGCGCTGATATAAATATTGTTCCAGATGCACATATTCCAAATAAAAAAAATCCTCCAATGATGTTAACCACAGATCTTTCTTTAAGGATGGATCCTAAATATGCTCCTATAGCAAAACGTTTTCATGAAAATCTTGATGAGTTTGCAGACGCATTTGCAAGAGCTTGGTTTAAGCTTACTCACCGTGATATGGGTCCACGTGCTTGCTATTTGGGATCAGAGATTCCAAAGGAAGAATTAATTTGGCAGGATCCAATACCAAAAATTAAGTACAAGCTAAAAAAAGGCGATATTAATACCCTCAAAGCAAAAATATTAAAATCAGGACTTTCTATATCTCAATTAGTTTCTACAGCTTGGGCATCAGCATCAACTTTTAGGGGTTCTGATAAGAGAGGTGGAGCTAACGGAGCACGAATTAGACTTACACCACAAAAAGATTGGGATGTTAATAATCCACTTGAGTTGTCCAAAGTGCTTAAAATTTTAGAAAAAATACAAAAAAGTTTTAATACTAAAAAGAAAACGGTTTCACTAGCTGATTTAATTGTTTTAGGCGGTTGTGTTGGAATTGAAAAAGCATCTAAAAATGCAGGTCAAAAGATAACGGTTCCTTTTACACCAGGACGTGGAGATGCAACTCAAGATCAAACTGATGAACACTCTTTTGGTTTGCTTGAACCAAAAGCCGATGGATTCAGAAATTATATTGTAAATAAACATAATGGATTATCAAACAAACCAAGTGTATCAGCTGAAGAAATGTTGATTGATCGCGCTCAATTAATGAAACTTACAGCACCTGAAATGACAGTTCTAATTGGAGGTATGCGAGTACTGAATACAAATTTTGATAATTCAAAACACGGTGTATTTACAAAAAAAACTGGAACACTTACGAATGATTTTTTTATTAATCTGCTTGATTTGAATATAAAATGGAAAGAAACTTCTAAGGAAGAAGTTTTATTTGAGGGAAGAGATCGTAAAACAAACAAAGTTAAATGGACTGGTACACGTGTTGACCTTATATTTGGATCAAATTCACAGTTGAGAGCAATAGCTGAAGTTTATGCATCTGAAGATTCTAATTCCAAATTTCTTCCTGATTTTGTATCTGCTTGGACAAAAGTGATGAATCTAGATCGTTTTGATTTAAAGTAGAATTTTATTTAACATTTCCCCATATATTATCAGTTTTAATCCAACCAAAATAATTTTCAGTTTTAACTTTACACCATTTTTTTTTACATTTTTTTGTCAGTAAAAGTCTTCCTTTAGCGATTTTTATTAACGGTTTTGAATATTTGGTAGGATTTTTAAATAATACTTTATCTTCTAATAAAATAAATGATTTCCCTTTTTTTAATTGTGAAGAGTGAATCCATCCACTATTTTTTTTAAAATCAATTATTTTTCTAAAATTTTCTTTTTTATCAATAACTTTTATAGGTAAGTTTTTCTTTTTATAAACATATTTAACTGGATAATCAAAACCAGGCCCATATCTAACATTAACTTCGTTATTTTTTAAAATTAGGTAGTAATTTTTTTCGTTAGCAGAAAGTATGTTTGTAAAAGATAAAACAAAAAATAAAATACAAAAAATTATTTTCATTTATTACATACACATGTTTTATTTTTATTTATTTTAACTTTTCTAAAATTTAAATCTAATAAATTTAATATGAAAATATATCCATTTAGATTTGTTCCAATGTTCAATATTTTTTTTAATATTTCATTTGCTTGAATAGTTCCTATAATTCCTGGTACTGTACCTAAAATTCCCTCAGATTCACAATTTAACAAATCATCTGAAGGTTCTATTTCTTGAAAGAAACATCTTAAACAAGGATTTTTTTTATTTTTAAAATCAAAACTAAAAATGTGGCCATCAAATTTACTAATTGCTCCTGTGACTAGAAATTTTTTGTATTTTAAACAAAAATCATTTAATAAAAATTTCGTTTTAAAATTATCTGATCCATCAACTACGTAATCATATTTTTGAATAATTTTTTTGAAATTTATATTGTTTAATTTCAGATTATAACTATGAATTTTTGTGGTAGAATTAATTCGATTTAATATTTTTTTTACAATTAAAACTTTAGATTTACCTATATCAGATTTTTCATAAAGGCTTTGCCTATGTAAATTTGAAAGACTAACTTTATCATAATCAACAATACCTAATGTGCCTACACCAGCTCGCGAAAGAAACTCTGCCACAGGACATCCAAGCCCCCCTACTCCTACAACTAAAACTTTTGAAGATAGAATTTTTTTTTGACCTATAATTCCAACATTTTTTAATACAATTTGTCTAGAAAATTGTTCAATTAATTTTTTTTTCATTTACCTGTTGAGCCAAATCCACCTTTTCCTCTTATAGAACTCGGCAAATCTTCAACTTCTTCAAAATTAATTTTATTTACTGGCATTAAAACCATTTGAGCTATTCTATCGCTATTTTTTATAATAAAATCATCATTTCCATGATTAAAAAGTATTATTTTAATCTCACCTCTATAATCACTATCGATTGTTCCAGGTGTGTTTAAAACAGAAATATTATTTTTTGCAGCTAAACCCGATCTAGGTCTTATTTGGATTTCATAATCATTCGAGATTGCGACCGAAATACCTGTTGGCACTAAACAAGATTTTTTTGGCGATAGTTTTATTGGTTCCTGGATAAAAGCCATTAGGTCCATTCCAGACGAGCCACTAGTTTTATAAGTTGGTGTTTGAACTGCAGGGTTCAGTTTTTTAATTAATACTTTTACCATTAAATCTTAGTTTAATTGGTCAACGATTCTATCAACAATTTTTGTTGCAATTTCAGATTTTTTTTTCATGTAGATTTTTTCATCTTTAATTTTTTTGTTTTTATATAAAATTGTAACTTCATTGAAATCTGAGTCAAAACCAATTGATTTATTTGAAACATCGTTTGCAATAATCCAATCACAATTTTTCTCCATTAATTTTTTTCTGGAATTTTCTTCTATTCTATTAGTTTCAGCAGCAAAACCTATAACAAGTTTTGGTCTTAGAGAATTATGAGTTGAAACATAATTTAATATATCAATATTTTTTTCTAAATTTAAATTTATAAAATCTTTTTTTTTAATTTTGTCTTTTTTTTTTTCTTTAATTTTAAAATCTGCAACAGCTGCAGAAAAAATAGCAACATCAACCGGTAAATTATTTTGAGTTGATTTAAACATTTCTTCAGTTGTTTCTACCTGAATTAAATTTATATCATTACTAATTTTTAGATTTGTTGGACCTGATATTAATGTTGTTTCAAATCCTTTTATTGATAATGCTTTTGCTAATTCATAACCTTGTTTACCACTTGACTTATTAGTAATAAATCTGACAGGATCAATATATTCATAAGTAGGTCCTGCTGTGACTAATGCTTTAAATTTTTTATTTTTGTTAAAATTAAGAAAATATGTTTCAATTTTTTTTATAATTTCATTGGGTTCGGTCATTTTGCCTTCACCGAATTCACCACATGCCATGTCACCTATATCAGGACCAATTATTTTATAACCATATTTTTTTAATTTATTAAGATTTTCTTTAGTTGAGGTATGTTCCCACATTCTAACATTCATTGCAGGAGCTAAAAATATATCTTTATTTGAAGCAAGTATTACAGTTGATGCTAAATCATCACAGGAACCCACACTTAACTTTGAAATTGTATTTGCTGTTGTTGGTGCAACCAATATTAAATCAGACCATCTTGAAAGTGATATATGATCCATTTCAGCTTCATTTTCAGCATTAAATAAATCATCATAAACTTTTTCTTGGGAAAGCGATGAAACTGATAACGGAGTAACAAATTCTTTGGCACTTTTTGTAAGTATGGTTTTTATAATAGCACCTTTTTTTTTTAATAATCTTATAACTTCAAGACTCTTATATGCTGAAATTCCTCCGCAGATAATTAGTAATATTTTTTTATTATTAATATTATTCATAAACGGAATTAAAATACTAATAGACCAAAAATTACAAGTAATAATAAACTAATTACTGTCTGATTTCTTATAGTTATCATTTCTGATTTTTTTTCATTTAAAGCCAAGTAAGAATTTGAATTTTGTGGTATTTGCCCACTTGCAAAGTAGGTTAGAGCTTGATTTGCTTTGTCCATAATTTTTGGCAACTCTGGCAGTCGTTTAATAACTTCGGAAGTATTTTCAATAGTTTCATTTAAATAATTTATGGGATCTTTTGTTTCTTTTAACCAATTTTCTAAAACTGGTTTTGAAGTTTCCCAAATATTAGTTTCTGGATTTAATTGCCTTGCTACACCTTCTACAACTACCATTGTTTTTTGAAGTAACAATAATTGTGGTTGTGTTTGCATATTAAATTTTTCTGTAATTTCAAAAAGCTGTTTAAGCAAGTTACCACCAGAAATATCTTTAACAGATTGACCAAAAATTGGCTCACCAATTGATCTTAAAGCTTGAGCAAATTCATCAATTGAAATATTTTTTGGAACTAAACCTGCTAGTAAATGAACTTCAGCTACTTTTTTATAATCTCTTTTTACAAACCCGAATAAAATTTCTGCTAAATATCTTTTATTTAATTTATCTAATCTTCCCATAATCCCAAAATCAACTGGTATAATTTCTCCACTTTCATTTACAAATAAATTTCCTTGATGCATATCAGCATGAAAAAAACCATCTCTAATAGAATGTCTTAAAAAATGCTGGATTACATTTGATGCAAGTTCTTTAGTATCAATGTTTCTTTTTTCTAATTTCTCTTTTTCTCTAATAGAAATTCCATCAATCCATTCTAATGTTAGGATATTTTCACTTGTAAAATTCCAAAAGATTTTAGGAACATTAAAACCAACATCATTTTTTGTATTTTCTAAAAATTCATTTGCTGCTGCAGCTTCAAATCTTAAGTCTAGTTCAAGATTTGTAATTTCTTTTAGAAGGAACACAACTTCAACCAGCTTTAATCTTTTGGTTTTTTTTATTGTTCCTTCGGTTATGAAAGCTAGTAACATCAAAGCATCAATCTCTTCATTAAAAACTTTTTTAATATTTGGTCTTAATACTTTAATAGCAATATCTTTTATTGTTTCGTTATCATTTAGTTGTGCTTTATGTACTTGTGCTATCGATGCTGCAGCAACTGGTTCACTTATATTAATTAGAGAATTGTAATTATTTTCACCAAGTTCTTTTCTCATAATTTTTTTTGCTTCATCTGAAGAAAATGGAGGAAGCTTATCTTGAAGATTTTCTAATTTTTTTGCAATTTCATCACCAATGATATCAGGTCTTGTGGATAAAAATTGTCCAAGTTTAATAAAAGTTGTTCCCATTTCTTGAATTGAATTACATAATTTTTGTTCTTCATTTAAACTATCATTTTCTTTTTTTTGATCAGAAAAAGAAAAAGACATTAAATAGAAAAAAAACTTAATTATTTTTGGAGGCTCATGAATTTTTGAAATTATTTTTATTGCATCTGATTGAGCTAATTTTCTAGCTATTTTAAATAATGTTATAATTTTATTAATCATTAAATTTTCCAGCCTGAATGTATTGCAACAATACCACCACTTAAGTTTCTATATGAGCATTTTATAAAATTGTTTTTTACCATTAATTCAATTAATTCTTCTTGGTTGATAAAATTTTCTATACTTTTAATTAAATATTCATAAGGTTCTTTTTCTCCAACAATTATTTTCCCTATATGTGGAATTATTTTACTGTAATTTTTGTAAAACATATTTAATTGAGAATTTTGAACTTTTGAAAATTCTAAACAGAAAAATCTTCCACCTGGTTTTAAAACTCTATAAGCTTCTTTTAAAGATTTATTAATATTTTTGGTATTTCTGAGACCAAAAGCAATTGTATAATAATCAAAATAGTTATTAGGAGCTGGAATTTTTTCAGCGATCCCTTTTTTCCAAGATATATTCTTATGTTTTTTTAATCTTTCTTTTCCTTTTTTTAACATTTTTGAATTAGCATCAACAAATAGTACCTTTGCTTCATATTTTGTGCTTTCTAAAAAAAGTTTACCCAAATCTCCAGTTCCACATGCCATATCAATTAATTTTTTTTTTGGATAAGGTGCCATCCAATTGATCATATTTTTTTTCCACAATCGATGAATTCCAAGAGACATGAAGTCATTCATTAGATCATATTTACCGTATACTTTATTAAATACGCTCTGAACTTTCCCTTTTTTGTTTTGAAGATATTGGTTCATAGTAAAAAAATATTATCACATATAAATATTTTATTGACCAGCCTATATTCTGTCGTTATATAGCTAGCCCTATATGGCAAATACAAAATCAGCTATTAAAAGAATTAAAAGAATATCAAGACAAACAGTCGTTAATAAAGCTAGAAAAAGTAAGTTTAAGAATGCAATAAAAAAAATGAATTTGTTATTAGATACTAAAAAAAAAAAGGAAGCTTTAGCCTTTTTACCAAAACTGAATTCAGAATTAATGAAAGTTTCTAAGACTGGAATTATAAAAAAACAAAACGCGTCAAGAAATATTTCAAGAATTACAAGAAAAATTAACGCACTTTAAGAAATATCAAAAGTTGATTCTATAAACTAACTACTCTTGGTTGTTGTTTAGTTTATATTTCAACTTAAGATATTTATACTAAATATAATTTTTTTTTTATTCTTAAACACAACATGTAGAAATTTATTTAATAAATTTTTTTTTTTAGAAAATTATTTATTTTTTTTTTTTAGATCTTTAATTAATTCAATTTAAAATATAATTGATTCACTCATAGATTTTATTTTTTTTTAGATTTTAAAAAATTTTTATTGCTTTAATATACATAAAGCCTTAACTGAACTTCTTCATATCATGAACAATAAAAAATTTTTAAATAAAAAAACTGATAATTTTTCATCGAACAATTTAGATTGGAACATCATTCAAAATGAAATGAAAAATAAATTGGGTATGGATATTTATGAAAGTTGGCTAAGAAAAATTGAATTTGTAGAAGAGTTAAAAAGTTATGTATTATTATCGGTATCAACAAGATTTATTAGAGATTGGATTACATCTAGATATTTAGATCAAATATTACAAATTATTAAAAAGTATAAAAAAGACATAAATAGAATTGAATTAAGAATTAGCGAAAAAAAAGAAAAAGATATTAATCAAACATCCAGCATGGATATTAATTTATTAAATAAAAATGATAATGTATCATTTATAAAAGATTCATATTTAAGATATAATAGAATTGATCCAAATAAAAAATTTGCTAACTTTATAATTGGATCTAGTAATAAATTAGCATTTGAAGCATCAAAAAAGGTATCAGAAAACATTTCTTATTATAATCCATTATACATTTATGGTGGTGTTGGCATGGGCAAAACTCACTTGTTAAATGCTATTGGTTTAAGTTTGAAAGAAAAAAATAAGGTTATGTTTATTTCGGCTGAAAGGTTTATGTATCAATTTGTTAAATCAATTAAGACAAATGATATGGTTAAATTTAAAGAATATTTTAGGAATACAGACATTTTATTGATTGATGATATTCAATTTATGAATGGCAAAGAAGCAATGCAGGAAGAATTCTTTCATACTTTTAATGCATTGTTAGATAAAGGATCACAAATAATTCTTTCAGCGGACAGACCTCCAAACAAACTATTGAGAATTCAAGAGAGAATTAAGTCAAGATTTGCGGGTGGTTTGGTAGTAGATATTCAAAAGCCTGATTATGATCTTAGAAACAAAATAGTAAAAAATAAAATTGATGAGCTAAATTTTTTTTATTCAAATCAAGTAAATATTTCTGATGAAATACAAAAATTTATTAGTTTGGAAATTAAAACAAGTATTAGAGAATTAGTAGGAGCTATTAACAGAATTGTATCTTTTTCGAGAATTTACAACAAAGTTCCAAGCATTTCTGAAGTAAAAGTTATTTTAAAGGATTTACTCAATTTATCTGAAAATAAGGTTACAATTGACCTTATTCAGTCACTTGTGTGTAAATTTTTTAAAATAAGTAAGAATGAAATGTTATCTTCGCGAAGATCAAGATATTTAGTAAGACCAAGACAAACAGCTATTTATTTAGCAAAAATCCTTACTTCAAAATCATTACCTGAAATTGGTCGAGAATTTTCAAACAGAGATCATACAACAATAATACATTCTGTTAGAACAATAGAAAAGTTAAAAGAAAACAACAGGGAATTAGCTACAAATATTGATAATCTAAAAAATCAAATTTTATATAATAAAGAAAATGAAGTTCAACGTTAATCAACAAGATTTACAAAAATCATTAAATTATTGTCAAGGTGTAATAGAAAAAAGAAGCACTCTACCAATTTTATCAAATGTTCTTTTAAATGTTAGTAATTCAAAGCTCACCATTACAGCTACAGACCTTGATGTAATTTTTATTCATGAAATAGACAATGTTGAAATAATTGAAGAAGGAAAAACTACAGTAACTTCTTCAATAATGTATGATATAATAAGAAAATTTTCATCTGGAAAAAAAATAAACTTATTTTTAAGTGCTGAAAATAAACTACAACTAGAATCAGAAAAATCAGTTTTTCATCTTAATTGCATAAATGAAACTGAATTTCCATTAACAGATGAAAATTTTAATCAAAATGAATTTTTGGTAAAATCTAAACAATTACTAAAATTACTTAATAAGTGTAAATTTTCAGTATCAAATGATGAGACTAGACATTATTTAAGTGGAGTTTTTTTACACCAAACACAGATTGAAGATAAAATATTTTTAACCGCAGCTGCAACTGATAGTCATCGAATGTCTATTTCTAAATTGAGACTTAATGAAAAAGTAGAATTTGAACCAGTAATTTTACCAAAAAAAACAATATTTCAATTATGTACACTTCTTGAAGATTACGAAGGAGATGTTAAAATTTCTAATATTAAATCTAAAATTAAATTTGAATTGAATAATAGTATTTTAATTTCAAAGTTAATTGATGGTAAATTTCCAAATTATGTTCAGGTTATACCTAAAAATAACCAAAAAAAACTAGAGACAGATTTAAAGTTGTTTTTAGATTCTGTAGATAGAGTAGCCTCTGTTTCACTTGATAAAAAGGATGGTGTGAAATTTAATTTGTCAAAAGACACGTTAAATTTATCAGTTAATAATGCCAATAGCGGAGATGGAAAAGAAAGTTTAAATGTTAAGTTTGCCCATGATTTAGAAATAAGTTTTAATTCAAGATATTTAATTGATGTAGCCTCTCAGCTAGATGGAGACAAAATAGAGATTTTTTTTAATGATATGGGTTCTCCAGCTTTAATTAAAGATCCTTCAGATTTTGATAGTATCTATGTAATTATGCCAATGAAAGGCTAGTTTAAACTATCCAATTCAAAATAAATATTGTCTTGTAATTTTTTTAAAAAAATATCCTTCTCTAGTCCACTTTCTATCGGTTTTAAAATTGAAATAGTCAGATTTTTATTTGATTTCATTTTACCTTTTTTTGGCCAAACACTTCCAGAGTTAATTGCCAAAGGTTGACATTTAATTTTTAGTTGATCATAAATTCTACTTGCACCTTTTTTGAAAGGAGTTCTGTCTTCAGGTGATAGTCTTGTGCCTTGAGGAAAGATTATTAAAGGTCTGTTTGATGATTTTATTAAGTCAGAAATTTGATCAAAAAATCCAATATTTTCTTTAGTTACTTTATTTCGATCAATACAAATTGAACCAATTTTTTTTAAATACCATCCAAATACTGGTATTTTTAATAATTCTTTTTTCAAAATAAATACTGGCGAATTAAATATAGTTTGTAAAAAGAATGTTTCAAACATTGATTGATGGGAGGATGCAATAAAAAATTTTTCATTTTTTATTATATTCTCTTTACCTTTAATAGTTATTTTTGTTGATAGAAAAATTTTTAGACAAATTGCGGACCAATAACCCATAATTTTTCCGCCAAACAAAACAATATTTTGAGGCAGAAATAACGAGGGTAAAAAAATAATGCAAATTAAAATAATTCCTGAGAAAAAAAAAATTGAAAATAAAAAATTTCTTATCATTTGTTGAATCAAAATCTAAATTAAATCTAGTAGTTTTTGTCTTTTTTTAATAATATTAATTTTAGATCCTTTAATTAAAATTTCTATTGGTTTTGGTCTAACATTATAATTTGAACTTAAAGACATTCCATATGCACCCACATCACAAATTATTATCAAATCTTTTTCTTTTAATTTTTGAAAATTTTTTGAAGTTAAAAATTTATCAGTACTTTCACATATTGGCCCAACAAATTCATAAGTCTTTTTAGAACTTCCACCTTTTTTTATTACTGGTATTATTTTATGATTTGCACCATAGAGTGCTGGCCTTATCAAATCATTCATAGCAGAATCTAATATTATAAAATCTTTGTTTTTTGTTTTTTTTATATAAATTATTTTTGATATAAGAATACCAGCGTTGCCAATAATAGATCTCCCTGGTTCAAAAATAATTTTACAATTGTGATTTTTTAAAAATTTTTTTATTGAAATACTATATTTTTTATAATTCAACTTTTTGCTTTTATTATGGTAAGGAATTCCAATCCCTCCACCTAAGTCAACAAATTCAAATTTATAGTTTGATTTCTTTATAACTCGATCTATTACTTTCAACATTTTTTCATAAGGAAGATTATTAACTATTTGACTACCTATATGAACACTGAGACATTTAAGATTAATATATTTAGAGTTTCTTGTATATTTTACCAGTTCAATAAAATCTTTTTCAGTGAGACCAAATTTATCTTCTTTTTTCCCAGTAGAAATTTGATTTATGGTTTTAGCATCTGTATTTGGATTTAATCTAATTCCAATATCTACTATTTTTTTTTTATATTTAGCAATTTTTTCAACTTCAATTACTTCACTTTTAGATTCTGAATTTATTAATAATATATTTTTATTAATTGCATAGTTTAATTCTTCTGTAGTTTTTCCAACTCCTGAAAAAACAATTTTTTTGTTATTTATTCCAGCTTTTAAAGCTTTCATTAATTCTCCCATTGACACAACATCCGCCCCAAAATCAAGTTTCTTAATTTCACGTAATAAATTTACATTTGTATTTGATTTAACCGAAAAGCAAATTAACGGTCTAAAAGATTTAAAATTTTTTTTAAAATTTATTATATTTTCTTTTAATTTTTTATATGAATAGCAATAAATAGGTGTGTTAAATTTTTTTGCTAAATATTTAGCTTTAACACCTTCTATTGAAAAACTTTTATTTAAATATTTCATTAAATTTTAGTAATAAAGATATTATTTTTTTTTGCTTTGTATTCTGGATCTCCTTTTTTTCCACAAGAAAAGAAAAAAAATAGACACAAAGATATTAGTATTGTTTTTTTTATCATTTTAGTTTTTTTTATGTTTAGTTATCATCTTTTTGATATTACCAAAAGATGTTCCACCATATGATTTTTTAGATCTAATTGAGTATTTTAAATCAAAAATCTTTAATACATCTTTTTTGAGCTTTGGTTCTATTTTATTTAATTCATTTATATTCAATTCATTTAGTTTTTTTTTCTTTTTTTCAGCGTAATTAACAACTGAAGCAGTAACTTGATATGCTTTTCTAAAAGACATGGCATGATTTTTTACAAGATAATCTGCTAAATCAGTTGCTGTGATATATCCAATATTAGCAAGTTCTAACATTTTTTTTTTATTAGGGCTAAAATTTTTTAAAATTTCGTTAAGTATTTGAATACAATTCATCAATGTTTCATTTGATTTAAAAACTATTTCTTTATCATCTTGTAGATCTTTAAAATAAGATAATGGCAAGCCTTTTAATATTGTAAGCATTGAAAATAAATTTCCAAAACTAGTACCTGATTTACCTCTTAAATATTCTAATAAATCAGGATTTTTTTTCTGAGGCATAATTGATGAGCCAGTGACTACACCGTCAGAAAGATTGATAAGATTAAATGCATCTGAATTCCATATTATGAATTCTTCTGCTATCCTTGAAATGTGCAAAGAACATACTGAAACACTGTACAAAAAATCTAAAACAAAATCTCTATCAGCAACAGTATCAATTGAATTATTTGTTGGTTTTTTAAAACCTAATTTTTTTGTTGTAAAGTTTCTATCTATATTAAATGAAGTTCCGGTTAAAGCTGCTACGCCAAGTGGATTTTCTGATAAACTTTCTAAATTGTTAATAAATCTTTGTTTATCTCTTTTAAACATTTCTACATAAGCTAATAGATAATGAGCAAAAGATACTGCTTGAGCATTTTTTAGGTGGGTAAATCCAGGCATAATTGTTCTTACATTTTTTTCTGCAATTTTTAAAATTATCTTTATTGTGTTTTCTAAACTTTTATTTATTTTAATTGTTGCTGATCTTAGCCATATTTTAAAATCTGTAATTACTTGATCGTTTCTAGATCTTGCAGTGTGAATATATCCAGCTTCCTCGCCAATTAATTGAAATAATCTGTTTTCAATATTTATATGAATATCTTCATATTTTTTGCTGTACTCAAATTTTTTTTTAATTATCTCTTTTTCGATTTTATTTAAACCATAAATAATTTTGTTTTTTATTTTAAACGATATTATTTTTTGTCTAAACAACATTTCAACGTGTGCAATAGATCCAGCAATATCTTCTTTATAAAGTTTTTTGTCAATCTCTATGGAGCTTCCAACTTTTTGAAACACATTTGAAGTATTTTTTTTAATTCTTACATTCCAGATTGTTTTGTTGTTTTTATTTTTGTTCATGATATTTAACTATACTCATTTAGTATAAAATTTTTAGTATTAAATTCTTATGACATTCTGTCTTAAAACAATAATTATAAAACCTGAAAATGACATGCCAATTAAAAATGCAATAATATTACTTCACGGATATGGAGGTGATGGGAAAGACATAAGTATGTTAAGCATGAATTGGAAAAGGTTTTTAACTAATACCGTTTTTTTATGCCCTGATGCACATGAAAGATGTCCAGTAAACCCTAATGGATTCCAATGGTTTGATTTAACAAAAGAGGATCATCAATACATTTTAGAAAAATCAATAAAAGCTGAAAAACAACTTCATCAATTTATCGATGAGGTTAAAAAGAAATATAATTTAAAAAATTCTGAGATTTGTTTATGTGGTTTTAGCCAAGGATGTATGATGTGCATAAATTTAGGTTTAACTAGTAATGAAAATTTAAATTGCATTGTTGGTTTTTCTGGAAAAATTATAAATAAAGATGATCTCTCTAGAAGAAAAATTTCTAACACTAAAATGTTATTAATACACGGAGATATCGATGAAGTTGTTCCTTCTGTAAATTTATTAGAAGCTAAAGATTTTTTAATTAGAAACAATATAGAAGTAGAAACAAATATGATAAAAAATTGTGGTCATCACATTCCTGTCGAGGCTTCGAGCTTAGCCCTAGAATATATAAAGGAAAACTTTAAAATTTAATATAAATTTACTCCTATTGATTAATAAAATAATTTAAGTTACTCTTAGTTTACATATGACCTTCATTGATGAGAATATTTCATTAGAAAAATGTCCAGCATTAGTTTTAAATGCCGATTACAGACCTTTAAGTTATTATCCTTTATCGCTTTGGAGTTGGCAGGATTCTATTAAATCAGTTTATTTAGATAGAGTTACAATTGTAAATAATTATGACCGAGTGATAAGAAGTCCTTCATTTTCCATGAAGTTGCCGAGTGTAATTGCATTAAAAAGTTATGTTAAGCCACAATCAAATCCAAACTTTACTAGATTTAATGTTTTCTTAAGAGATAAATTTAGCTGTCAGTATTGTGGAAGTAAAAGTGAATTAACATTTGATCATTTATTGCCAAGATCAAAAGGTGGAAAAACTGATTGGAATAACGTTGTAACAGCTTGTTCAAGTTGCAATGTTAAAAAAGGTGGTGATCTTATTAATCATTCCGAAATGATATTAAATCAAAAACCCTATCAACCCACAACAGAAGACTTGCATAGAAATGGAAAAAATTTTCCTCCAAATTTTCTTCATAAAAGTTGGATAGATTACTTGTATTGGGATGTTGAGTTAGAGCCGTAACTAAATTTTTTCTGAAATATTTATAGCTACTTTCGATCCTGTTTTTATAATTTTATCTAAAATTTTGTATAAACCTTTTTTAGTTGCTCCTTCTTCATAAGCAATGTCTTTATGATGCAATTCATCTTCTCTAAATTTTTTAATTTTTTCTTTTAATATATTTTCATCAGGCTCTAATTGATTTATTTGCTTTTTATAATGTTCATCAATAACTTCCTCAACAGATGCAGTACAAAGCATTGCAGCTTTTTTTCCAAGCAATGTTGAACTAAAACCAAGACCAACACCTAATAAATCCCATAAAGGCATTAATTTTGTAGGTTTAATATTTCTTTTTTTTATTTCATTTTCGAAGTAATCACAGTGTTCTTTTTCATGAGTCTTCATTTCCTGAATTGTTTTTTTTAAGTTATCATCCTTTACTAAAGTTTCTAATGCTAGCAATTGTCCTTCATATATTTTTATAGCACCGCGCTCACCAGCATGATCAACTCTTATAAACTCTTCAACTTTAGTTTTATTTGTTTTTTTCATAATTAAAAAAAAGTTTAATATTTATAACACTTAATGTTAAAGATATAATTGTATTTATTGTAGCAAGTGAAAAACCAAAAATTCTAAAACTAACATCTTTACAACTAATAGTTTCTTTTTGTAGTTCTTTTAACAGTTCATCTTTAGATAAATTAGTAATATTGTTGTCTAATTTGCAAACCATAGATTCTTCAAAAAACCCCTGTTCGATCCCAAAATGATAAAATGATATAATAGTTGCGACTACAAAAATTAAGATTAGAAAAATAATTATAGTTTTTTCAAATTTTTTTAAAATTAATCCTACAGAAATAATTATTATTGCAAGAACATAAGGCAATCTTTCTATTAGACAAAGATTGCAAGGTTTGTGGCCCAAAATGTATTCAACAAAATATGCTATAGTTAAGGCAAAAATACTAAATAATAAAATTAAATTAAGTGTCGTTTTATTTTTTATTTGAGACATTTTAATAAATAACAAAATATATAATCATGGCAATGGTCACTAAAGCAACACCTATAATTGAAAACCATATTGCACCCTTTTTTTCTATAAAAGATTCAAAAGTTTTGCCAAATTTTACTGAAAAAAAAGCCACAATATAAAACCTTAATCCACGTGAAATTAGACATATAAAAAAGAATACAATTATATTAAAGCCTATTATGCCACTTGTTATTGTAAATACTTTAAAAGGTAGTGGAGTAAAACCTGCAAGAAATAATGTTCCTAGCCAAAATATAATGCCACTTTTACTCGACATTTTGTTTTGAAGATCTAAAACTTTTTCTTCATAACCATAAAATTCAATAACTGTCATTGATAATTCTAAAAAAACTGAACCAATAAAATATCCAAATAGACCACCCAAAGAGGAAAATATCGTAGCAATTAAAAATATTTTTAAGTAATCATTTTTTTTTGCTATTACCATTGGAATAATCATAATATCCGGTGGTATTGGGAAAAAAGAACTTTCAATAAATGAAACTATGCCTAAAAAGAATTTTGAACTTTTATGTGCTGCTAATTTTAAAGATTTTTCATATAATTCTTTAAACATTTTTTGGTTTTAATATAATTTGAGTTCTTATACTATTTAATTGTGTATTTTAATGGATAGTTGCAAAAACAAAAGTTAATATTAAGGGCGAATGGCGGAACTGGTAGACGCGCACGACTCAAAATCGTGTTTTGCAAGAAGTGAGAGTTCGATTCTCTCTTCGCCCACCAAAAAACGTTATGAATTTAGATAATTTTAACAGTTTAATTGAATTATTTTTTTATCAGTCAGAAAAACAAGACTCTAAAAGTGTTTTTTTACAATGGTTAAATCCAAATAATAATAAAAAATTTACTTGGGAAGAAACAAAAATAAATATATTTAAGCTTTCAAAAATAATAAAAGAAAATATTAAAGAAGGTGATAGATGTCTTTTAGTTTCAGAAAATAGGCCTGAATGGTTTATCTCTGATTTAGCTATTATGTTAGCGGGAGCAATTACAGTACCTGCTTATACAACTTATACAAAAGATGATTATAAATATTTAATTGAAGATTGTGAGCCAACAGTCATTATTGTTTCTAACAATGATATGTTGAAAAAATTAAACGTTGTTATTAATGAAAAAAATTTCATAAAAAAAATAATTACTTTTGATGAAGTTGAAAAAGCACATCATAATTTAAATATAGATAATAGAGAAAAATATTTAGATTTTAATTCTATAATGAAAAATGATTTATCTGAAAAAGATAAAATGAAAAAGTTAAATTTAAAGAGAACTTCAGCTGCTTGTATAATTTACACTTCAGGAACTGGTGGTAACCCAAAAGGTGTAATTTTAAGTCATGGGGGTATTCTGAATAATCTTGTAGGTGCATGTGAAATTATGAAACCATTAATTGATTCAAGACCAGTTTTTTTAACTTGGTTACCTCTTTCACATTCATATGAACATTGTGTACAATTCGCACAAATAGCTGTAGGAGCTAAAGTATATTATGCAGAAAAAATAGAAAAACTTTTAGATAATATATCTGAAGCCAAGCCAACAATCATGACAGCTGTTCCTAGATTTTATCAAAATCTTTATAACAAAATTAATATTAATATGAAAAAACAGACTGGTTTGAAAGCCAAGTTAATTAGTGCAACCATTAAATTAGGTAAAAAAAAATTGTTAAAAGAAAAAATGAGTTTTTTTGAAAGATTACTTAATTCACTTCTAGAGATATTAGTTAGAAAGAAGATAAAAAAACAGTTTGGTGGAAATTTAAAAGCTTTTGTTTCTGGAGGAGGAGCTCTGGATAAGGAAATAGGAGAATTTTTGAATTCTATTGGACTTCCTACTCTTCAAGGATATGGTTTAACCGAAACTTCACCTGTTGTCAGCTGTAACCCTATTCACAAAATAAAGGTAGAAACTGTAGGACCACCTTTTAAAGGAAATAAAGTTAAAATTGCAGAAGATGGAGAAATATTAGTTAAGGGTGAAAATGTAATGTTGGGATATTGGAATAAAAAAGAAGAAACAGAAAAAGTCATCGTAGATGGTTGGTTGCACACTGGAGATATTGGAGAAATAGATCCTCAAGATGGTTATCTTAAAATTACAGATAGAAAAAAAGATATTATTGTTTCAGCTGGAGGAGATAACATTTCACCAGCAAAAATTGAAAACATGATTACTAATGCAGCAGAAATTGATCAATGCATGGTTTATGGTGATAAAAAAAATTATTTAGTAGCTTTAATAGTTCCAAACAAAGAATTTTTAAAGAATAATGAAATAATTAATAATATAATTGAAACTATAAATAAAAACTTAACTTTAGTAGAAAAAATAAAAAAAATTCAATTAATAGATGAAAATTTTACTATAGAAAATGGTTTGTTAACGCCAACAATGAAAGTAAAAAGAAAAAAAGTAATAGAAAAATATAAAAAAAAATTAGAAAATCTTTATTCATAACTAAATATAATAAAAAGTTTTAATCATCAATTAAACAAGTAAAACAAAGCGTTTTTAACTAAAATTAATTTTTTATAAAAAATAAAAAAATAATTTACAAATACAAAAAAATAAATATTTGACATAACTAATTAAAAAAAATAAAAATTAGTAACTAACGAATCACTTTGATTCGTAACAAAAAAAGGGAGCTAAAGATGGCTAAAAGAAGAAAAAAAGCTAAGAAAAAGGCTAAGAAAAAAGCTAAAAAAAGAAGAAGAAGAAGATAATTAAATATTCTTTTTTTAAAAAAAGAACGCTTCTTATAAAGTATTTTATAGGGAGCGTTTTTTTATTCTGGTGCTATGATAGGTTCTTCGGTTTTAATTTCCACTTTAGAAGTTTGAGTTTCTAGGTTTCGTTTAAGAGCTTTGTCTAATTTTTTTTTGGTGTCTTCTAATGACAAACCCATAACTATTTGAAATTCTGATAATATTCTTTCATATGCTTTTTCAAAAAGTTGTCTTTCACTATATGATTGATCTACCATTATATCATCACCCTTATTTAGATCTCTAACAACTTCGGCTAAATCATAAATTTTTCCAGAAGTTATTTTTTGTTCATATTCTTGTGCCCTTCTACTCCACATTGATCTTTTAATTTTCGGTTTACTTTTTAGTATAGATATAGATTTATTTATTTGATTAATTGTAGCTAGAGGTCTTAAGTGAGACTGTTTATTAATTGGAAGCAAACCTATAGCTTTATCTTTTTCAAATTTAATATCATAACATTGAACCTCAATTCCACCGATAGTTTTTGCACTTGTCGATAAAATTTGCCCAACACCGTGTTTTGGATATACTACATAATCTTTAGTTTTATATTCTTTTTTTTCAGTATCTTGTTTTTTTATTTTTTTTATTTCCGGTTTTAGTTCATTGGTTTTAGGAATTCTTAAGTTATCAGCTTTATTATCTTCTTTGGTAGTTTTTTGATGCTTAGATGGAGTTTTAATTTTCAGTTTTTTAATTTTTTTAACTTTAGAAACCTTATTCTTTTTAGAAACCTTATTCTTTTTAGAAACTTTCTTCTTCTTCTTTTTATTTTTAAATGTTTTCTTTAAAATATTTTTCAAATTTATTTTTTTCATTTTCGTATTTTTTACTATCTTTTGGTGGATCTTTTTTTTTGGTTATATTGGGCCAAATTTCTGAATATTTTGTATTTAATTCTAACCATTTTTCATTACCGTCTTCAGTGTCTGCAACTATAGCGTCTATTGGACATTCAGGTTCACAAACGCCACAATCTATACACTCATCAGGTTTAATTACAAGCATATTTTTTCCTTCGTAAAAACAATCAACCGGGCAAACTTCTACACAATCTGTCAATTTACATTTAATGCATTTATCATTAACGATATAAGTCATTTAACAAATTTAGCTTTTATTTTTTCCTTTATATCACCTACTATTTTATTATCTAAATATAATAAACCTGACAGTCTTCTCATTAAATTTGATTCGTACATATCTTCTTCTTTGTTAGAATAAATAATGGTCCAAAGAGTTTCTATAATTTTAACTTTAAATTCGGTACCAGCATTTTTAATTTCTTTTGTAAAATCTAGTATTTGATTTGATTTTTCTTCATTTATTTCGGCAGTTAACATAATTTGTTCTACTTTAGTTTCTTTTACTCCTAACTGAATAAGAGTTTTTTTTATAATTTTTCTTTCATTATCAGTATAGTTTTCGTCAATTTTTGCTGCATGAATTAGTAATGATGCAGTTTTATCAAACAACTCTTCATTTTTTTTACTGTAATCTTTTGAATCATTATCTTTAAAAAAATTAAACATTATTTAAAATTAATATTTTTTAATATATTAAAAGGATTGTCAGTTTCATTAATTTTTTTAATAGTTTTTCTAATTTTTTGTTTAATTGGAGCATATTTAAAGTAAATTTCATTATTTTCTTCAAAGGTTTTATAACTCATTTTTTTTATTAATTTAATAAAATTATCTTTACTGCAGCCAAGTAAATTTAACATTTCAGGAACTAGTTTTATTTTTGTTTTGCTGTCTGGATTTGTGTTTATAATTAGTACAAATAACCTTTCTAAAATATCTATTCTAACAAAATATTTATCAAAATTCTCAAATCCACACAAAAGCATAAAATTTTTATTTTTATAATCTTTATCCTCTAAAAAATTTAAACCAAAAGTTGGAGGTTTTAGATTAAATGATTTTTGATGATAGTTTTTCCAAAGTAAAATTCTTAAAGAAACTGATTCTGGTTTTAATAATTTAAATAGAAAAACATGATATCTACCAAATTTTACTCCTAATTTTCTTAAAATTTTTCTTTCATCTTGGCCAAGTTTTTTTAGATATTCTGAAACCTTGTCCCTTTTTAGTACACCATTATTTTCATATAATTGATAAGCTAAAGCTCTAACAGAAGAGTTACTTTCTTTTAAACTTCTAAGTTCAATTAAGCTTTTTAATATAAAATTAATTTTTTCTTTAAGCCATTTTTCCAAATGTTTTAAAAGTTTTTTTTGTTCATCTATTTCAACAATATCATCAATAATTAAAGATAGCTCTGGATCTAGATAATCTTTTCCTGGTAACAATTTTGCAATTGGGAATTTTCCCCAGTAAATTTTAAAATCATCTTTTAACTCAAGTAAGCTAGTTTCAATAATTTGTTTAATTCTTTTATTTAATTCTGGTCCAATATTTTGTCTTGCGGCTTTTTTTAGTGATTTTATATCAGTGTCAAGTGTATCAACTTTTAAATCTAGCTCCAATTTTAGACCTTTCAATTTTCCAATAAATTGATTGTTTATTATAACTTTATCATCTTCAATGATTTCTGTTTTAAAAGTCATATCTTGTTTTAATCCTCTAGCCAAAACACTTGCTCTTCTATCAATAAAACTTTTTGTAAGTTCTTCATGTAATCTATCTGATAATTTATCTTCTAATAATTTTGTTCTTTGAATCCAATAATCTTGGTTTTCAACCCAGTTAGCTTTATTAGATACATAAGACCACGTTCTAACATTTGCAATTCTATTTGACAAAGAGTCAACGTTTCCTTCTAATTTATTTAAAATAGATAGTTGTTGTTTCATATAATTACTAGGAATTTTTTTCCCTTTTCCATTAAGGAAACCAAAAATTTTGCTTACAACTTCTAAGTGATGACCATAGGTTTTTTTGACAAAATCAGGAATTTGGCAACATTCCCATAATAAACTTAAGACTTCTTGGTTTTCAGATATTTTGTGTGTATTTAAATCTTTTAAGAAATATTTTAAAACTTTTTCATCTTCACATTCATGAACTTTTTTTAACCAATCTTTATTGGGTTTTTCTTCAAGTGATTTAATTAAGCTAGATGCATTATTAAAATTTAGATTAGAATTTCTCCAAAATATAGTTCTTATTTCCTCAAATTTATGGTTTTCTAATGATTCCACCTCTTCAGCACTAATTTCTTTAGAATCTCCTGTTATTCCAAAACTTCCATCACTTAAATATCTTCCAGCTCTTCCAGCTATTTGTCCAATTTCTGATAAATTTAATCTTCTTAGTTTTTTACCATCGAATTTTTTTAAATTTGAAAAATAAACATTTTCTAAATCCATATTTATTCCCATTCCAATTGCATCTGTTGCTACTAAAAAATCAACATCTCCTGATTGATATAATTTAACTTGTGCATTTCTAGTTTTTGGACTTAGAGATCCCATAACAATAGCTGCACCACCTTTTTGTCTTCTTACCAGTT
>CACDCI010000009.1 GCA_902551215.1 uncultured Pelagibacteraceae bacterium
TGATTTTTTCAAAAGCTTTTACATCTTTATCGCTATATTCTTGCTTAATTTTATTTTTATCTTGTTCTTTGGTTGGTAAAATATTTTCTTTTTTCTTAATAAATGAGACCAAGTTATTTTCAATAAATTTTGTATTAAAATTTGCCTCTTCAAAATTTTTATTTTGAAGTACAGATATTAAAAAAGATTTATTAGTACTAATTCCTTCAATTTCAAACTCTTTTAAATATTGTATCATATTTTTAATACCTTCATTTCTGGTAGAGCCTTTAGCAATAATTTTTGCTATCATTGGATCATAATAAAAAGATATTTCATCCCCTTCATCAACGCCAATATCTAATCTAATATTTGTTAAATTAGTATTTGGAATTTTAAGTTTTGAAATTTTTCCAGGAGAAGGAAGAAAATTTTTTGATGGATCTTCAGCATACAGTCTACATTCAATAGCATGCCCAGTTTTATTAATTTTATTTTGTTCTATTAAATCAAAGTCAATTCCTAATGCAAATTTGATTTGCATTCCAACCAAGTCAGAATTTGTTATAGATTCTGTTACTGGATGTTCTACTTGAATTCTTGTATTCATTTCTAAAAAGTAGAATTTTTTTTCGTCTACATCATAAATAAATTCTATTGTTCCAGCACCTTCGTATTTTTGATTGGCGGCAAAATTTACAGCACTTTCTGCCATTCTATTTATAATTTCTGAATTTACTTTTGGAGCTGGACTCTCTTCTATAATTTTTTGAAATCTTCTTTGTATTGAACAATCTCTTTCATAGAAATGAACAGCTTTTTTTTCGCCAAAACCAAATATTTGTATTTCTATGTGTCTTGCATTTTTTATAAATTTTTCTAAAAAAACATCACTATTACCAAATGCTTTCTTCGCTAAATTTTTAGTTTTTTCTACAGATTTAACTAATTCACTATAATTATTTACAATTTGCATTCCTATTCCACCACCACCAGCGCTTGCTTTTATCAAAATAGGAAATCCAATCTCATTGCATTTTTTTTCTAGATCATTTTTTTCTAAATCTTGATTGGTTAAACCTGGACAAATTGGAAGATCACTTTTTAAAGCCAAATCTCTTGCTATATCTTTGTTGCCCATAGAAACAATAGTATTAGGTTTAGGCCCTATCCAAATTATCCCAGCATCAATTACTTTCTGTGCAAATTGATCATTTTCGGCTAGAAAACCATAGCCTGGATGAATAGCATCAGCTTTTACTTTTTGAGCTGCTTTAATTATTTTGTCTGAAGACAAATAACTATCCTGTGCTTTTGAACCGCCTATATGAATTGATTCATCTGCTTCTCTAACATGTTTGCTGCTCTTATCTATATCGGAGTAAACCGCAACTGAATGAAGCTTTAATTTTTTGCAACTATTAATGATTCTACAGGCAATTTCCCCACGATTTGCGATTAGAATTTTCTTCATCTAATTTATTTTTTAAGAGCTTTTTTTAAATTTTTTATTATTTCAACAGCATTAGGCGTATCTGAATGAACACAAATTATATCACACCCAACATCAGTATCTGTGCCACTAGTATTCTTAACTTTTTTTTCTTTAATGGCCCTTAAGCAACGGTTTACTGCTAATTTACTGCTATATTTTGAATTTTTTCCTTTTGCTATTACAAGTTTTCCTTCTTTGTCATAATCTAAATCAGCGTAAAACTCAGCGACAAAATCTAACTTTCTTTCTTTTTTATAAACTTTTTCATGTGCAGTATTTGCCATTCCATAAATACTTACATCAAAAGCTTCTACAGCATCTGCGATTGCTCTTGCTATTTCTTCATCTCTTGACGCCATAACATAAAGAGATCCATGAGGTTTTATGTGATTTAAAGGCATCTTTAATTCATCCAAAAAGGCTTTAAGAGCACCAACTTGGTACATTATCATATTTTTTAAATCCAATTTTGGCATTTTCATTTCTCTTCTTCCAAAACCTTGTAAATCTGGAAAAGATGGATGCGCTCCTACTTTTACTTTATATTTTTTTGCTAGCTCTACTGTCTTTCTCATGTGATTAGGATCTGAGGCATGAAAACCACATGCAACATTGGCAACATCTATTAAAGGCATTATTTCTTCATCATTGCCTGCATTATAAATTCCAAAACTTTCACCCATATCACAATTTATTTTCATCATTTTATTATCCTTCTCACTTTAAATCTGCGATCTAATATGTGGCGATCTTGCATATAAGGCAACCATTGGTATAATTAATAAACCTAATATAAATTGTTGCGCTTCCCATTTTAAACCCCAGCCAATTAGTACTGTTGTAATTACTTGTAAAATTAAAACTCCAATTACACTTAATCCGTATCCACCATAACCTCCAAGCAACGAAGTTCCTCCAACAACAACTGCAGCAATTGTTAGAAATAAATAAGTATCACCAACTCCTATAAAACCACCGCCGCTCCATCCAAGAAGTAATGCACCAGTTAGCGATGCAAAAAAACCACTAATCACATAAGCACCAATCCAATATCCTTTTTCAGAAATAGATAATCTTGAAGATGATAAACGACTTCCTCCAAGTGCATAAAGATTTCTTCCCCATTTAGTTAAGCGAAGAGCAACAATTATAATTATAGAAGCGACAATCCAAATTAAAATTATGGGGGGAATAGGAAGTCCAATGGTTTTGCCATTCATGGAAGCAATATTTCTCATCCAATCTGGCACAACACCAAATACTGTACCAGCAGAGAAAGTACCCATCGCTACAAGAATTTGAACGCCACCTTTAACAAAAAAACCAACACCTAAAGTTAGTATAAGTGCCTGACCTTGAAGTCTAAAGCTCAGGATACCATTTATTAATCCTATTATTAGACCTAATAATAACACAGCAACCAAACCCAACCACGGAGGAACACCCTTAGAAATTAAGGACATTAGAGCAACATTGGATGCTCCTATTAAAAATGGAATTGATAAATCAAGGCCTCCTAATAACGCAACAAAGGTTTGACCTACTGTAGCTAAACCTAAAAATGCCGCAAACACCAACATTGATTTCATATTTAGCATTGAGAGAAAGCCGCTTATTGTAAGTGATCCTAATATAAATAATCCAATTAAGACACAAATACCAATAAAGACACTTTTTTGGGCAGTTACATATTGACCAACAACTCCCATTAATATGATAAATCCTAGGAATATTAAAAAAGATACTAAGGTACGACCTGAAAAGAAACCTTCAGCAATAAAAGAAACAAAAATAAAAATAAGTATTAATAAAATAAAAGCTAACACTTTCCATTTGTTATCACGAATAATTTTAAAGAAGAAGTTTTCTTCATTTTCTTCTTCAGAAATTTCTTTACCTTCAACTTTTTCATCTTTAGGAAATTTAGTAAATATATTTTGTTTTAAATCACTATTAATCCATCTAATAGAAAAATGATACCAACCCCATAATATTAATCCGGTTACTGCTATGGAGTAAGTTACAATATTCATCCAGTCAGCACCATCAAACCAACCTAATACTGCAGTACCTATACCGCATAATATTGCAAATAATAATCCCAATCCTTTGAAGAAAAGAAAAGCCGATCTTTTCATTTTATTTTACCTCTTCCCATTGACTCAATTGTCTATCACGTCCTACTTTTTCTCTGTATATGCTCATGAATTGCCATACTAGAGGAGTAAGTGGTATTCCAATAATAAATACGACGATAATTTTATAAAAAGAATATCCTACTGAATAAAATATTGCAGCCCATAGTAAACTTGCAAATATTACAATGTACATATACGGAGCAAACCTTTTATAACTTGCTTTATGACCCATATTTAAAAATAAAAAGTATTGAAGTAAAAAAACAGCAAGTATACTAAAAGCCACTTGTGAATAACCACTTCTTAGAATATCATAAAAAAATCTTTTTGGTTCTCCATATTTTACTTGCGAAATATCTCCAATATTTAATTCACTTATTATTTTAGACTGATAAAGCGAAGGATCATCAGGTATAAATGTATTTCCTCCAACAAAATAAGTAGCTATTATTGCTAAAACACCCAATCCAAAAATATAAACATTCGTAAGGTTTTTTATTCTTGAATGAACAAATGGAGCTGTAATAACGAAAAGCAATAAAATTACTAATATGACACCGTATCCTTGGATGCCAAAAAAGCTTTTATCAGTACTTTCAATTAAATTGTTATAAGAGACACCTTTTAAAACAATTATTGTCAAGGCAGCCAGAAAGAAAAACATGGCGGTAGATTTTATACGATTGCTAAATTGTGGCAACATTGCTATTACAATTAATGAAGCTAGCAGAACAACTCCAGCAATATAAATTATACTATAAGTTGTTCCAGAAATAGATAAATTTGAGAAATAATCAATCTTCTCAAGACTAAAATATTTTGGTGATGAAGTTTCAATACTACTTGTTTGTCCCGATTGTAAACTTATCTTTTCAGTATCTTTTAATAAATCTTTTTTTTTATCTTCAGGATCGAATATTAAACCTGCTACAATGATGGCAACAATGACAGCAAAGGTTACTGTTGAAGGACTTCTGTGAACAGTAAGTAAATAAAGAAGAAGCGCGAGACCTGCTATTCCAATAATTACATAAAGGATTATTGTTCCAGGAGTTTCAGTTAATCTAACGACTGAGTGACCAGCTAATGATCCACCTTGTTTTGTTCCTGTTCCAGTAGTAGTTCCTGCCTCACCTTCTTCAACAATAATATTTCCAGTTGCATCTAACTTACGAACTTTGGTTCCTCTTTGATAAGCTTTAGAAGCTTCGTCTATGTCTTCTTTTACTTCAGATTCAACTACAATTGGCTGATCGTAAACTTGATGCATTATAACGAATGTGCCAGCAAAAGACATAAGAATGAAAAAAACCATAACGGACAATCCTTTAGTTACTCTTTGCACATAAGGAAGAATAAGACTTACAAGCAAAGCAATAACCAAGACAGCTCCATAGGATAAATCAGAAACAAAGCTTTGTAATCTTTCAAATCTAAAGGTAACTAAAATATAATTTATTAAATAAAGGTTTCCAGCTCCCAAAATAGCTCCAAATGCACCACCTCTACCACCAACAAGACTTGCCCCACCAAGAACTAATGCCGTCACTCCTAAAAGAGTATATTTTGTTCCTTGTATAGGGTCTCCAGAACCAACCAGAGCTGTAAAACATATTGCAGATAAGGCTGCAAAAACTCCTGCTATTAAATGCGCAACTATTCTTACCCAGTTAATTTTAACACCACTTGTAAAAGCGGCACGCTCATCAGAACCCATTAATTTTAAATGACCCCAAAAAGCTGTGTGAGTGATGATGTAAAATAAAATTGTTGCTAAAACCATTAGAAGCAGCACCTCATTAAATATTGTAAATCCTTCACCCCATGGTATTAGCCAATCAGGAGCAATACCTCCTGGACGAGATAGAATAACGAGATTGATTCCAGTGAATGCTAGATAGCCTGCCAATGCTACTATGATTGGTGAAACTCTCACGAACACTACAATCAAAGCATAAAAAAATTGCCAAATTAAACCTATGACAATTGCATAAATGAACCAACCAATTGGTGTTTGTAAATATCCGTGAGCATATAACTGAATACTGCTGACATTTATAAAACCCATAAAAGGACCAATAGATAAATCGACACCGCCTCTACCTGCCATAACAATAAATGTTAAAGCATAAGTTGTTAATATAAGTGGTGCACTAAGAATTATTGCACTACCAATACCTGATTGCGAAATTATAATTGGACTTCTTATCATTGCAAAAATTAATAGAGAAAAGAAAATAAAAATTGGTACCATAAGATACTTGTTTGAAGAAGTATCTACACTCGATCTATAAGTTTTTGCAATTTTATCTACAATTTCCATAAATTAATCGAAATAAACAACTTTAATTTTTTCAATACCCAATTTGTTTTTAAAATTTTTTTCCTTTTCTTTTAATTTTTTAAAATCAATTATTTTAATTTTTTTGTTATTAGTCTCTTTACTGTTTGTGTCTTCACTTTTAGTTTTTATGATTTTGTCAAATTTGTTTACATCACCAGAAGTATAATTTGTGATAGTTTTTGAATATTCTTTTTCATTCTTTGTGTCTTTGTTTACATTAAAATTTGTGAATTGCTTAAGTTTGTTAAATTTTTGAAAATCTGATGAGTTGTAGTATATATTTTCTTTTAATTTGTTTGCTTCTTTAAATAAAGATGTTTCACTATTTTCAACATTCATAATCTTATTAAAATTACTATTGTCAGACATTGAATATTTAACTGGATGTTTCGTTTTTTGAGCATTGTCTAATTTATTATATTTTAATTCTTTAAAATTATTTAATTTATTAAAGTTAATTAAATCTTCGTCTGTGTAATAATTGTTTATAGTTTCTTTTTTCATTAAAATGTTTTTATTTTTATTTTTTTATTTAAATTATTTTCTTTAGATTTTTTTTCTTTATCAAAATCTACAACTTTTATAATTTTTTTATCTATACTAGCTGGACTTTTTGTATAATTGTTCATCTCCTTTGTTTTTTGTGAAAAATTAGCACTGTTAGTTTTGCTAATACTAGTTGACCCTATACCTGCAGTTTGGCCAAACATTCCTTCGAGCAAGGTATCTGCATTAACTTTTTCATTTTCAAAAATATCGAATATTGTTCCATGTCTAAATACAAATACTTTTGGACAAAGTCCGATAAATTCTTCAAGTTCACTTGATAGAAAAATAACTGTATTTCCTTCTTCTACAAAATTTCTGAGATGAGTGTATAAATCTCTTTTTGTGCTTACATCAATACCTCTAGCAGGATCATTTAGAATAAGAATTTTTGGATGTGTTGCTAAAGATCTAGCTATCATAACTTTTTGTTGGTTGCCTCCACTTAACGAACCTATAAGGTTATCTCTTGAACCAGTTTTAATGCTTAGTCTATCAACTTCGTATTCATATATGCCGTTTAACTCAAGCCAGTTAACAAAACCCAACCATCCTGCCTTACTTGTTGTTCGATAAAGTGGAACTACTAAATTTTCGTAAATACTTAAGTTAGGAAGTATTCCTTCTTTTTTTCTATCTCCTGAAACAAAGGAAATTCCATTGTTTTTTGCCTCCATTAAAGAATTATATTTTGTGAATTTGTTATTAATATCTAAGACTTCAGTAGTACCGCCTTGAGATTCTTGCACACCTGCTAAAATTTTTACAAAGTCATCCTGACCATTACCATCTAATCCTGTAACACCTACTATTTCACCTCTACGTGCTTCAAAATTAACCGGTTTACTTTCTGGCCAAACAACTAGATTTTCTGCTTTTATTACCACTTTGTCTGTCTTTGTTTTTACTGCAACCGATGTAGATTTTTCACCTGATTCAGTTCTTCCTGTCATTAAACTTAATAAATTTTTTTCGTTAAGATCTTTTTTTTCAAGAACACCAACATCTTTACCATCTCTCATAACTGTTGCTTTATCACTTATACGTATTAATTCTGCTATTCGATGAGTAACAATAAAAACTGCAACTCCATTATCTCTTAATTCTCTCATTTTTTTAAATAGTCTTTCAGTTGAATCAAAATCAAGTGCTGCTGAAGATTCATCTAGAATTAGTACTTTTGTGTTTTCACGTAAAAATGCTCTTCCTATAGTAATCCAAGCTTTAATAGGTAAAGATAAATTAAATGCTTGAGTATAAGGATCTATATATTCCCCAGCAAGATCTTCCATAAGTTCTTGCGCTTTTAAAACTTTTTCTCTTTGTGTTAAATTTTTGTACCAAAAACTATCAGAGCCAACGAACAAGTTGTCTACAACAGAAGCTTCTTCAGCTATCATTACTTCTTGAAAAACAGTAGCTATACCAAGTTCTCTCGCCATAACGGGTGAGGTAGGGACATGACCCAAGACAGAAACTTTACCTTTATCAATTGGTAAGACGCCGGACATCACTTTTGCAAGTGTACTTTTTCCACAACCATTACCGCCAACTATGGCATGGATCTCACCAAAATTTGCACTAAAATTAACTCCGTTGAGAGCTCTAGTTACACCAAAATATTTATGAACATCTTGAACATAAATATCTCCAGTAACAGTACTTGATTTTTTAGACAACACCTCTTTGTTAGAGGTGTTGTCCTTTGTATTTGGTTCTGCACTCATACTTTAAAATTTTAAAGTACTAGTGAGATTTTGGATCGTATTTCTCTGGATCTGATGGATTATCAAAGAATGTTTCAACATAAGCTCTAGGAGCCCAGCTTTCTATTCCTGGATTATCCCAACCAGTAGAGTTTCTATCGCAATCTTCACCTAACACTTTTGCGATATCGTCAAAACTTTTCGTTGCTGGTCCAACCAATATAGATTGAATTCTTGGACCTTGACCTTGTAAAGTTCTGATCATTACTTCCATACCTAACTCGATCTCATCTCCTGGAGGCCAAGCATATATCGCTTCGTCGATATAACCTGGATTTTGTCTCCAATAACATAGAGCACCTAACTCTCCACCTAATGCAATTGGTGGAATTGGATCACGTCCAGACTGAAGCAATGCTTGTAAAGTTCCAGTCTCTCCTGAAGATTGAACAGCAATACCATGTATCTCTATTGGGTTACTTGATAACCATTGAGACAATTCTTTCTGTGCAACTTGAGATGTCCAGTTGTGTGCTAACTGTGCAACAACTTTTATGTCAGGGTATTGTCCTAAACCTTCTAACATTCCATCGCTTTGTTGGTCAGACGCTGAGTAGCCAGGAATTCCGTCCATAACTATAACATTTCCTTTTTCACCAATTAATTCAGCCATCCAAGCACCAATATAATAACCAACTAGTCGGTAGTTAACTGATGTATTGATTGAATATGGTGACGTTGTAAATCCAGTAAATGAAAGTGTTGGAACGCCTTTTTCCCAACCATACTTAATTGTTTGGTTAAGAGCGGTTAAGTTTGAGCAGCAAATAATAATCGCGTCAACTTTTCCGCCATCTATCATTTGTCTCATTTGTTGAATTTGTAACGTGTCATCTAAATTAGATTGAGTAATTACAATTTCATCAACCATTCCAAGGGCTTTCCATTTAGGGTAAACAACTTCCATTAGACGTTCCATAGCACCTTTACGCCAAGTATTACCTGCGTATGTACTAGCATAACCGATCGTCCAAGGTGGTTTTCTAGGACTTTTCCAACCTTTCATAACAGTTGGTCCTAGAGGCTGATCTTTATCCATAAAGTCCATGTTGTATACATAGTCCCTCATGTCCTTAGGCACCTTGCTCAAGCATTCTTTGCACAATTCTTGTGCAGATGCGATACTAAAAATACCCAAAAACCAAGAGAAAAGCACAACATAGATAAGTTTACTTATTCTCATAGTAGTCTCCTCCTTATTATTTTTAATATTCTCCCATGTATAAAGATTTTTTACCAGTGCTTATGAATTAATGTTTTTTATATATAATTTTTATAGGTTAAATTTTTGTTTGTTAATAATGAAAAAACTGTACTAAGTTTAGAAATAAAAAAGTTGATAATTTATTCTAACGGGGGTTGAATCAGTTGATATTTTTATGAAAAAATTTTTTTTAGTTTTAATATTTTTTGTATTTTCTTCAACAAGTGTGTTTGCAGAATATAAATTAGAACCTGTTAATTGTACCATGAAAAAAAAAGATAACTGCGGTGCGTATCTTTATAACAGTAGCACTGGAGCAACATACTTTTGTGATTCAAAAAAATGTACCGAAATAATGGAAGCACTAGAAGAGACTGGTGTAGCAGAGGAAGAAGTTAAAGGTACAAAAAAATCAAAAATTCCTAAAAAACCTAAAATAAAGAAAAAGAAAAAATCAAAAATACCTAAGTTTAAAAAGAAAAAAACAGAATAACTTATTCTTGTTTTTTTGACTCTGATAGAGTTGTTTCTATCGCTGCTCTAATTTCATTACAATAATTTATATCTTCTCCTAAAAAAGTTCCTTCAAAAAAACTTTTTGTGGTTTGGCCATTTTTTATCATAAAATTCATGTAATCATCTGTAAGAGTATCAACTTCTGAAAAAAATTCTTTTTCAGCTTCTTTTTTTTCTATTTTTTTTATTTTTTTTAAAACAAGGATACCAAAAGGATAAAGATAATTTGCTGTTTGAAAAAACTCTTTTGCGAGCTTTGGATGTTCTTCTTTAATTAATTCAGTTACAGCAGAATTTAAAGATACACAACTTTTTATTATTTTATATGTTAACTTATCATCTTCAAGAATTTCCTGTAAATTAAACCAGCTTAGTTGTTCAATTTTTTCAGCTTTTGACGGGGTACAAATAAATAATAAAATAATTAATATTTTCTTCATAAATTATTTTTTAATTACTATTCTTTATAACTAGGATCTTCTTTGTCCAGAACTGATCTTATAGCTTTTAAATGCAGTTCTCCCATATCAGTACTATAATTTTCCCAATCTTGAGCAGTTTTCTCTGCAACTTCAGAACTTGCTATATTTAATTTTTTTCCAGTTGATAAGGCAGTGATATAGGTTTCACATGCTTTTTCAAAGTAATATAAGTCATCAAAAGCTTGAGCAACTGTTGGACCAGCAGTTAAAATTCCATGATTAGCCAACAACAATATATTATGGTTGCCAATACTATTAGCCATTTTTTTAGATTCTTCTTCAAATCCTAAACCTCCAAATTCATTGTAAAGTGCAACACGATTATAAAAACGCATGGTATTTTGATCTATAGGAGGTAGAGTTGGATCTTTTAGACAAGATAAAGCTAATGCATATTTTGAATGAACGTGAAGTATACATTTTGCATTTGGAACTTTTTTATGAATAGCACCATGAATGTTAATTGCTGTAGGATCAACAATTTCAGGTTTTTTTTTCATTTCTTCAAATTCTTCATCTTTAATTAAAACTAAATCACTAGCTTTGATATTACTAAAATGCATACCAGTTCCATTAACATAAAAATCATTTGAGTCTGGCATACATACACTAAAATGATTAGCTATTCCTTCATGCATATTCAATTTCGCTGTCCATCTAAAAGCAGCAGCTAAATCATTTAATATTTCTGATCTTTCCATAATTAATATGATAGTATAATTTCATTAAAAAAAAAATGAACAAAGTTTTTATATCTTGTGCAGTAACCGGGTCTGGTGATACAGCAAGCAAACATCCAGATTTGCCTAAAACACCTGAACAAATAGCAAATGCAGCCATAGAAGCAGCAAAAGCTGGTGCTGCAATTGCACATATTCATGTTAGAGAAAATGACGGGAAACCCAGTAGAAGACTAGAATTATATAAAGAAGTAGTAGACCGTGTTCGTTCAAGCGATACAGATGTTGTTTTAAACTTAACAACTGGAATGGGTGGAGACTTAGACATTGGACAAGGAAAAAACCCTCTTGATTTTGGTCCTATGACCGACATGGCAAATGTAATGGAAAGAATTGCAAATGCTGAACAGTTTCTTCCAGAAATTTGCACTTTAGATTGTGGAACATTAAACTTTGGTGACAGTTCAGTAATTACCGTTAACACTCCTAATGATTTAAGAAAGGCTGCCAAAAGATTACAAGAAATAAATGTCAAACCCGAAATAGAAGCTTTTGATTTAGGAAACATGTGGTTTGGAGCTCAATTATATAAAGAGGGATTATTGGATGATCCACCGATGTTTCAGATGTGTCTTGGAATACCCTGGGGCGCCCCTGCAACACCTTTAGCAATGCAGGCAATGAAAGATATTATGCCTAAAGAAGGTGTATGGTCTGGTTTTGCAATATCAAGAAACGAAATGCCTTTTGTTGCACAAACTGTAATTATGGGAGGAAATCCAAGAGTAGGTCTTGAAGACAATTTATATTTGGAAAAAGGAAAATTAGCCACTAATGCTCAACTGGTTGAAAAAGCAATAAGAATTGTTAACGATCTTGGAGTATCGACAATGACTCCTGCGGAAACTAGAGAAAAACTTAAATTAAAAAATTATAAATAATTATTAATTAAAAAATTTATTTAATCCATTCTTGTAGCATTTCCATCCACAGGTATAGCTTGACCTGATATTCTTTCACCATCACTTGAAATTAAAAAGGAACACATTTTTCCAATATCTTCTTCGTAAATCCAACAGTTCATAGATGCCATAGATACAAATTCTTTTTCTACTTTTTTTTTAGAAACTTTTAAAAACTTTGCTTTATCTCTTATTACTCTTACCATTCTATCTCCTTTGATAGTTCCTGGACAAATTGCATTAACACGAATTTTAAACTTACCTAATTCCATTGCCAAAGTTTTTGTTACACCTATTACAGCCCATTTACTTGCTGTATATGGAGAGCGTAATGGGAAACCCATAATTCCTGCACCTGATGAAAGATTTATAATAGACCCACCTTTGTTTTTTTTAAGCATAGGTATTGCAAGTTTTGTAAAGTAAAAATGGCTTATGACATTAATTTTTAAAGTTTGTTCCCAATCTTCAGAAGTTAATTTTTCTATAGTTCCAGTAGGACCAGCAATCCCAACATTATTTATAAGTGCATCAATTTTTTTTGTTTTTTTATATACTTGGTTAAAAAAATTAGTCACATCATCTTCATCAGAAGCATCACATTCATAAGAGAATAATCTCTTATTATTTAAAGGATGTTTTTGAGTTTTTTTTATTGATTTACTGTCTAAATCACAAAGAAAAACATGTGCTCCTTTAGAAAGACAAACTTTTGCGGTCGCCCATCCAATTCCTGAAGCTCCAGCTGAAATAATAATTTTTTTATTTTTTAGGCTTAGTAGCATCAGCCATATGTTCTTTTGTTAAAGCTTTTGAAAGCTCTTTTTGTGTTATGTATCCTTTAACGTTTCCTTCTTTATCAACAACTTCACAGTTTGAATTTGAACAAACAACTTGAGGTAAAAATTCATCTAAAAATTGATCTTCTTGAACTTTAACTAGGTTAGATTTATCAACTCCATTTGATGAATTAGCTGGAGTCATAATAATTTTGGCTTTAATTACTTTTGCACGGTTCACATCTTTTACAAATTTTTCAACATAATCATCTGCTGGATTCATAATAATATCTATAGGCGTGCCTACTTGCACCAATCTTCCACCATTTAATATTCCTATATGATCTCCCAATCTTAATGACTCGTCTAAATCATGAGTAATAAAAACTATTGTTTTCTTTAATTCGCTTTGTAAATCTATTAATTGCTTTTGCATGTCACTTCTAATTAATGGATCTAAAGCAGAAAATGCTTCGTCCATTAACATTATATCTGTATTTGTTGCGAGTGCTCTTGCAAGCCCAACTCTTTGTTGCATTCCACCAGATAATTGATTTGGGTACTGGTGTTCAAAGCCAGTTAATCCTACAGCTTCAATTTTTTCCATTGCTGTTTTGTTTCTTTCCTCTGGTTTTTGTCCTTGAACTTCAAGACCATAACCAACATTTTCAATAACAGTTTTGTGAGGAAACAAACCAAATCTTTGAAATACCATGCTCATCTTATGTCTTCTAAATTCAATTAATTTTTTTTTATCTAGATCCATAACATTTGTGCCTTCTACAGAAACTACTCCTGAAGTTGGATCTATTAATCTATTTATATGACGAATAAGAGTAGATTTACCTGAACCAGATAAACCCATGCAAACAAAAGTTTCACCTTCCTCTATTGATAACGATACATTATCAAGGCCAACAGTGTGTCCTGTTTTTTCTAATATTTCTTCTTTTGTTGCTCCATCCTGAACCATTGGAAGAACTTTTGAAGGTTGGTCACCAAAAATTTTGTAAACATTTTTAATTTCTATTTTTGACATAATTTATATTTTTTTCTTTACTTGTGTTCTTTCTTGAATTTTTTCTCCATAGGATTGTGTAATTCGATCGAATATAATAGCTAGTAAAACTATTGCAATACCAGCTTCTGTTGCCATACCTACATTTAACTGTTGTAATCCAAGTAATACTTCATCCCCAATCCCTCTAGTACCAATCATTGATGCAATTACTACCATTGCTAAAGACATCATTGTGCATTGGTTTATTCCTTGCATTATATTAGGCAAAGCTAAAGGAATTTGAACACCCCAGAGTGTTTGTTTTTTGCTAGCACCAAAAGCTTCTGACGCTTCGATTACTTCTTTATCAACCAGTCTTATACCAAGATCAGTTAATCTAATAAGTGGAGGGACAGCGTAAACAAAAATTGCAATTATTGCAGGCACTGCACCCAATCCAAATAGCAAAATACCTGGAATCAAATAACAAAAGCTTGGAATTGTTTGCATCAAATCAAGTATAGGCAATAATGCATTTCTTACTTTTTTATTTCTAGCCATTGCTATTCCAATTGGTATTCCCACAACTATACAAAGCAACATACCAATAATCACAATGCAAGTTGTCATAATACACTTATCCCAATATCGCGGACTTAAAAAACCTAGAAAAAAAGTACAGAAAGCAACCATGATAGTAGTGTTAGTTTTTCTTCCACTCGCAAAATAAGTAATAAAAATAACTAACGCTATAACAATTGGCCAAGGCAAACCGACTATAGAATCTTTCATTGAAGTATACAGTCCTAATAAAAAGTTATTTATTCCTTCAAAGAACAATCCATATTTTACAATTAACCAATCAAAACCAGCATTGAGAGGTTGCATTAATGGAAAATCAAGCCACTTAGGCCAATTTCCTAGCCAAGAAAAATCTTTAAATATATCTGTAAAATGATCAGGTTTATATCTAGGTTTGGCTGAACGATAACTGATTATAATAAAAAATATAAAAATTGATGAGTAAGCAAAAGGTTTTATAAATTTTTTATATTTTTCCATTTTTATAAGATTTAAAAAACTAAGAGCCCTTAAAAGGGCTCTTAGTAGTTAATTTATTTTTACAAATTAAAGCGAAGCTTTAACTTTACTTGCAACATCACTTGGTACCCAGCTCTCCCACATACTATTGCTAGATAAGAAGTTTTTAGCTGTTGCTTCCATGTCTCCACCAGATTCATCCATATAGAAAGCTAAAGATTTGTTCACATCAGCTGTCGGTATAGAATACTTCTTAATGAAGTCTATAATTGGTTTGTTTGCAGCATTACTTGCAAATTTAGTTGAAGCAGCTTTTGTTAAAGACATATTGACGTATTCACATGCACACGTAGGTTTATATACATCTGGACCATTTGCTTTAATATCTTCAACAACTTTAGTCATTTTATCCCAGCAAGCTTGGTCATATTTAGGTTCTTCTAATTTAACCAAGTCTACTTTGCCCATCAAACCTGTTGGAGTCCAATAGTAAGAAAATACTGGCTTACCTTTTTTAAATCCACCAGCGATTGCTGCGTCTAATGCTCCGCCTGAACCTGGATCAAAGTTAGTATAGTATTTATCTAGACCATAAACTTTGTGTTTCACTAAGTTAATAGTGTAACAAGTCCATCCAGAAATACAGCTTGTCATTCTGCCTTTTCCTGGAGCTTCAGGGTCTGCAAATAGTTTTGCTATTTTTTCGCTCTTCATGTCATTAACATGTTTTAGACCATATTTATCAGCTGTTGGTTTATCTACATAGAATCCTTGAGTAGATGAAGGAGTGTTAACACCAAGCTCAACTATAGTTCCTTTAGCAACATTGTCTTCTATTAATTGAACAAGGTTGTCTCTCCAAACCTCAGTAATAATATCTATCTGTTGATCGAAAAGAGCTGCCATTATTGGAGTAGTACTACCTTTTGTTGCTTCTACTTTACAGCCATATCCCTTTTCAATGATATATCCTGCTATTGCAGTATGGATGTTAGCACTATCCCAGTCGAAGTCTCCCAAATGTACTTTACACTGTGCATTAGCGCTCGTAGTAGTCAGCGACATTGCCCCTGCAAATACAAATGAAAGTATTAAGTTTCTAAGAAATTTCATTAAATTCCCTCCATGATTAGTTTAAACTGACGGCATTAAAACTTGATACGAGAGAAAAGACAACCTTTAATAAGATTTATATGGGTCAATAAAATAAAGGAAAAATGAATATACAATATTGAGATTCAATTATAAATTGAATTGAAAACAAAACTAAATAAAATAACAATTGTTTTATGTCAGTAGAAATTTTTAAAGTTTCAAAAAATGGTTCATCGTTAAATGTTGAATGGAGTGATGGTGAAAAAAGTAATTTTAATTTTATGTGGTTAAGAGACAATTGTCCAACAGCTCATGATAAAGACTCAAGACATAGAATGTTTAACATACTAGAAGTTTCAACAAGTATAGAACCAAAAAAATGTAAAATTAATAATGAAGGCAAGTTAGAAATAGAGTGGAGCGAAGGCAATCATACAAGCTATTATGACAAAGAATGGTTAAGAAAAAATTGTTACACTATAAATAACAAAAAAAAATATACATCTCCTTATCAACTATGGAATAACTCTTTACAAAAAAATTTAAAATCTATTTGCGTAGATCATGATGAAATAATTAATTCTGATGAAGGTTTAATAAAATGGTTAGAACTTTTACATTACAAAGGAATTGCAATTGTAAAAAATACACCAATTGAAAAACAGTCAGCATTTCCAGTCTTAAATAGAATAAGTCATACCAGAGAAACTTTTTTTAAAACGCCTTTTGAGGTTATAAATATTCCAAAACCAAATAATTCTGCTTACACAGCTCACGCGTTAAGAAACCACATGGATTTACCTTGGTTTGAAAACCCTCCAGGGTATCAATTTCTTCATTGTTTAATTAACGCTGCAAAAGGAGGAGATTCATCTGCAGTTGATGCGTTTGCAGTAGCAGACTATTTAAGAAATAATGAAAAAGAAATTTTTGAAACTTTAGTTAATGTACCGCTTAAATTTAGAGATAAAGATTACACACAAAGTCTACATAGAGGCTTTCATGCTCCTGCAATCACATTAACAAAAGATGGGGATTACAATGATATAAGATTTAGTGTTGCTACTATGGATGCACTAGATTGTCATCCTGATATTATGGAGAAAGTTTATAAAGCTCATCATAGATTTGGAAAACTTTTACATGACGATAAATTTCAAATTAAATTTCGATTAGAACCAGGAGACATCTTTTCATTTAATAATAGAAGAATTTTACATGGAAGAACTGAATTTGATCCAAACTCAGGTCACAGGCATCTTCAAGGCTATTATATGGATCGAGATGAAATTATTGGAAGATTAAACTATTTAAAAAAATAATTTTATAAATTCTCAAATATTAAATTATTATTTTTACCATATTTTTTAAATTCTGATTTTGTTTTAATTGTGTAATAATATTTTTTAATTTTCAAGTTTTGAATACTTTTATTTTTTAAAAAAAACTTATCCAAGATTAAACAGTGAATTTTTTTATTATTTAATTTTTTAATAATTGTTTTAACACTTGTAGAAGGTGAAAAAGACAGACCTACTTTTATATTGCTTTTTATTTTTAACAAAGTGTAAATATTTTTATGTTTGAAAGAAATAAATACACATTTTGAAAACTTAGATGTTTCTTTTAATAATTTTAATAAAAGTTTTTTTGAGAAAGTTGGTTTTATTTCAATAAATAAAGGATATTTATTTTTTGAAGTTTTAAGCAAATCCATTAAAAGTGGAATTGGTTTTTTATTTAGAATGCTTATTTTTTTAATTTTAGAATATTCCATATTTTTCACACTTTCTTTTCTTTTAAAAATTCTATTTAAGGTAAAATCATGAAAACAAATAAACTGATGATCCTTTGTGGCATGGATATCAGTTTCAATTCCATAACCTTTTTTAAATGACTGTTTAAAAGATTGAAGAAGATTTTCTTTATATTTTTTATTTACAATCCCTCTATGGATTAATAAATGAGCCATTAAGAGCTACTGTTTCCAGCCAGTAATCGTTTTTACCTCTAGAAACTCTTCTAGCCCCCAAATACCGCCCTCGCGTCCATTACCAGATTGTTTATATCCACCATACGGTGTTCCAGGATCAAGTGAGTTTCCATTTATATAGACCAATCCCGATCTTAATTTTTTAGCTACTCTTTTTGCTTTTTCTTTATCTTCAGTTTGAATGTAATTTCCAAGTCCGTATTCTGTATCATTTGTGATTTTAATTGCTTCTTCTTCTGTTTCAAATGGGATTATACAAAGAACTGGGCCAAAAATTTCTTTTTTTGCAATTTGCATATCATTTGTTACATCAGAAAATATAGTTGGCTTAACAAAATAGCCCTTACTTAAATTACTTGGACGGTCTGGGCCTCCTGCTGAGAGTGTTGCTCCTTCAGCAATCCCAATTTTAATCAAATCAACTATTTTATCGTACTGAGTTTTTGAAATTACGGGACCAATATGATCTCCTTCTTTTGAAGCAAGATCTACATTAATTTTATTTGCTTCATTTGTTGCTTCTTTCACAGCTCTTTCATAAATAGTTTTTTCAACAAGCATTCTCGTTGGTGCATCACAATTTTGACCCGAATTACTCATTACATTTCTAACTCCATCTCTTACTGCATTAGGATATGAATCTGCAAAAACTATGTTTCCGCCTTTACCACCCAGTTCTAAGCAAACTCTTTTAGTTGTATCAGCAGCATTTTTTGAAATAAGTTTTCCTGCTCTTGTTGATCCTGTAAAAGAAATCATATCAATATCTGGATGACCTGAAATTTGTGTTCCAACTCCAGCTCCATCTCCATTAACCAAATTAAAAACTCCTTTTGGAAAACCTGCTTCGTGCACCATTTCAGCAAATAACATTGGTGAAATAGGTGCTATCTCAGGTGGTTTAAGAACCATAGTGCATCCAGTTGCAAAAGCTGGAAATACTTTTAATGCTATTTGATTAATTGGCCAATTCCAGGGTGTAATTAAACCACAAACTCCAATAGGTTCGTAACATATATGGTTGTTAGATTTTGAGTCAAAATGTTCCTCAAATTTAAAATCCTTTAGTCTTAATATAAAATCTTCTAGATGTGATTGACCTGCTGCAGTTTGATCTGATTTTGAATAATCAATTGGAGCTCCCATCTCTATTGATTGTGCTTCAACCAATTCATTAAATCTTTTTTTGTATATTTTAAGTAATTTTTCTAAAAGATTTATTCTTTCTTCTTTAGAAGTTTCTTTCCATTTAACAAAAGCTTCTTTAGCAGCTTTTACTGCTGCTTCGGTATCTTCTTTAGATCCTAGAGAAATAATAGCAAAAGGCTCTTCACTAGATGGATTAATTACTTCAAAATCATTTGATTTAAAGGGTTTAACCCATTTTCCATTTATATAAAAATCTCTTTTCTCAAACATTGTAAATTATTTTTTACTCCATACTAATGGATACATGTCCGTACTAGGTCGGTCACCAGATTTTAAACCTTTTTTGATCATTACAGAACTAAAATCTGGATCCATTCCATAATTACGAAATTTAATACGCACATCATCACCCATCCACTTAGTGGTAAAAACTTTTAAACTAGTGTCATTATCTAGCTTTCCAGAACCTCCATGCATAGTTCGACCATTGAAGGCGATACAATCACCTGGCTGCAATTCCCAGCTCACCACACCATAGCTTTCAGGGTCTGCATTGATATCTGGAAATTCTTGGTCAGCAACTTTAGAAAAGTCTACTTGATCTTTAGGATTACCAGTAAGTTCGCCAAAATTTTTTTGATTAAAAACAGATTTAAAAAGATGTGATCCTGGCACAAATGACAAACAATTTTTTTGTTTAACTGGTACTAACGGCATCCAAAGTGTGCATGCGTCATAACCTTCTATAGACCAATAAGGTTCATCTTGATGCCAAGGAGTTTCAAATTTAGTACCAGGAGATCTCACAAACACAGCATCAAAGAAATAATGAACAGCTTTTGTTTTCATCAATTGACCACAAATCTCAGCAGCTGGAGATTTGAAAATAAATTTTTTATATTCTTCGATTTCTCTCCAAGCTAAAGTATCATAAAACATGTTATGTCCTGCGTCATCTTTATCCCATATGCGCGAACGTTCTGTTGGAGATTCACAATTAACATTAAGCCCTTTATTTAAAAGTTCAATCCAGTCCTTATCAAACATACCTCTTAACGGCACAACGCCATCACGATGATAAATGTTAATTTCTTCAGTGCTAATGGGACGCAACAATTCATTATTCATGATTATATTTCATATCCCTTTTCTTCTTTTTCGTCATCTACTAATTCATCTGGAAAACCATCAGATCTAAAATCTAAACCAAATTTATCTTCAAGTCTTTTTACCACCATTGACGACCAAGCTCTAGAACCATATTTTTTTTGAGCATCTTTAAATATATCTAATATAAAAGGAGATATTTCTAATGGCGTATTTAACTTTTTAGAAAGTTCATTAAAAAGATTCATATCCTTTTGAACTAAATCCATTGTAAAATTTATATTGTAAGAACCATTTAGTATTACCTGACTTTCAGTTTCATGAACAAAAGAATTTCCAGATGAAGCAGCTATTCCTTTAAAAGTTTTATTAAGATCTAAATTAGATTTTTTTGCAACAGTCCATGCTTCTCCTAGCGCAGCCAAATGAACAGAGGCTAAATAATTAGTGATTACTTTTAAGATAGATGCAGTCCCAAGTTCTCCAGTATGTAAAATTTTTCTACCCATAATGCTTAAAATTGGCAATATTTTTTCAAAACTATCTCTTTCACCACCAACAAAAATAGCAATATTTCCTGTTGTGGCTCTATGACACCCACCACTAACTGGCCCATCCATAGGGATTGATTTTTTATCCATAACCAGTTTACCCAGCCTTTTAACTTCAGACTCATCTGTTGTGCTCATTTCTAACCATATTTTATTTTTTGAAAGTCCATTAATAACTCCATCATGAGATTCCATAACTTCTGAACATATTTCGGGGGAAGGAAGACAGGTAATAATTAAATCAGTTTTTTCAGCTAGCTCTTTTGCGCTTTTAGAAACTTTTGCTCCTCTGTTTTTAAAATCATTTGTTAGGTTTTTTTCTACATCTCGTACTGTTAAATCGAATTTATTTCTTAACAAACTGTTTGCTAATTTACCTCCAACATTTCCAAGCCCTATAAATCCTATTTTCATAACAACCTTTTAATTTTAGTGAATATTAAATAGTTTATGATATATTTTTTTTTGAAAAATGCATTCAATAAAAATAGATCCAAAATATAATAAGTATCAAAATCCAAAAATCGGTTTAATTGCACTTGCAAGTGATTACATGATTGAAAAAGACTTTATTAATGTGATTAAAGATAAAAAAATAGATTTTTTTGTTAATAGAATTGAATGTTTTAATCCTTTAACTAGTGAAAATTTAATAAAAATGTCAGAAAAAATTACAGAAGTTACAAAAGATATTTTGCCAAATGAAAAAATTGATTGTGTAGTTTATGGTTGTACCTCAGGAACTATTGCTGCTGGTTATCAATCCATAGAAAAAAAAATAAAAAAAGCTAAACCAGAAGCTGAAGTTACAACTCCAAGTACAGCATCTATTAAAGCTCTTAAAAAGTTAAATCTAAATAAAATTGCAATTTTTACTCCTTATCCTAAAAAATTAAATGATGAAGTTATAGATTTTTTTGAAAAAGAAAATTTTCAAATTACATCAAATTCTTATTTTGATATTGCTTCGGACATTGATATTGGCAAAGTAGATCCTAATTACTTATACGATATTTTATCAAAAATGGATTTAAAAGGAGCAGATGCACTATTTATTTCATGCACAGCTTTGCCTGCTTTGTCTATAATAGATAAACTTGAAAAAAAATTAGGTAAAATTGTTTTGTCAAGTAATCAAGCGTTAATATGGGATACTTTAGAAAAGATTGGTGAAAACAATTCAATAAATGGCTTTGGAAAATTGTTTTTGAGTAATTGATCATGTTATTTTCAAAAGAGGAATACAAAGAAAGACTTAAAAAAGTTCAAAAATCAATGCAAGAAAAAGGCATTGAGGTATTAATTTCTCAAGATACTAACAATATGAATTATCTTACAGGTTATGATGCCTGGTCATTTTACTACGCTCAGTGCGTAATAGTTCATGTTAATGCAGAGGAACCTTTGTGTTTTGTAAGGGCGCAAGATGCAGGAGGGGCCTACATAAAAACTTATTTAAAAAATGAAAATATTATTGTTTACGATGAAAAATACATTCATGTTTGGCCAATACATCCTTACGATAGATTAATAGAAATTATAAAAGAAAGAAAATGGGACAACCTAAGTATAGGCGTTGAGATGGATAGTCATTATTTTACTGCTTACTCATACGAAAAATTAAAAAATGGTTTGCCTAATGCTAAAATTATAGATTGTGAGAGATTAGTTAACTGGGTGAGACTGATTAAATCTGATCAAGAGATTAAGTATATGAAAATAGCATCTCAAATTACTCAACTAGGAATGAAAACTGCATTTGAATCAATTAATCCTGGAGTAAGACAATGTGATGCTGTTGCAAAAATATATTCAACATTAATAAGTGGAACCAAAGAACATGGTGGAGATTATTCATCAATTGTACCTTTGATACCAACAGGCAAAGGAACATCCGCTTCACACTTGTCTTGGACAGACGACAAATTTGTTGAAGGAGAAGCATCAATAATTGAAATATCTGGAGTTTATAAAAAATATCATTGCCCTATGGCAAGAACAGTATTGTTGGGAAAACCTGATCAAAAAAAAATAGATACAATGAAAAGAACAAGAGAGGCACTACAAGCAGGTATTGATGTAACAAAACCAGGAAATACCGCGGATGATGTAGCACAAGCATTTTGGAAAGTTTTGGATAAATATGGAATTGAAAAGAAATCTAGAACTGGTTATTCAATAGGCATAGGTTATCCACCAGATTGGGGGGAACATACACTCAACATTCAAAAAGGAGACAAAACTCTTTTGCAAAAAAACGTTTGTTTTCACATGATTGCGGTAATGCAGTTTGGAGAATGGGGAGTTGAAAGCAGTGAATCAATTAGAGTTACAGAAAACGGAGCCGAGAATTTTTACAAATTTCCTGATGAGTTGCACATTAAAGGATAATGAAAATAATTTTAAGGATTGTATTTCTTAGTTTGTTGTTAAGCACAAGTGCTTATACGGATAATATAAAAGATTTTAAGATTGAAAGTATGAGCATTGGAGATAGTGCTTTAAATTATTTTACTGAGTCTCAGTTAGAAGATGGCGAGCTTGATTGGTTTAATTATAGCTACAAAGAGTATTCAACTTCACTTGTACCTGGAAAGGGCATCTATGACTGGTTTAAAATTAGTTACAAAGGTGCCGATGAAGATTTTATAATCGAAGGATTAGTTGGAATAGTGGTAAAAAAAAAATATGAAGATGACAAATGCAATAAACAGCTCGATAATACTGCTTTAAAGATATCAGAATTATTTAATAATACTAAGCCAAGAAAAAAACAATTATTCAAGATTGCGTATAATCCAAGAAAAATTTTTCAAGAGCAAAATCCATCTGGAAAAAGTATAGCAACTAGTATTTCTTTTGATTTTAAAGATGAAGGAAAAATAATCTTATCATGTTACAATATGGACAAAGCAACTAATAATATCGATTCTCCAATAAAAGATATTAATCAATTTGACACCTTTAGAATTGATATTAGAAGTAAAGTTCTTACTCATTATTTAAAAAAAGTTTAATAAATTGTGAAAAAGTTTGCAAAAATCATTATTCTAAGCTTGATAATCTTTAGTAATGTTAGTGCTGAAAGTAATGACAGTGAATTAAATAATCTTTTTAAACAGCTTAAAAAAAGTGAAAATATAAAGGCAATAGAAATAGAAAATAAAATATGGAAAATTTGGATGACTCATCCATCTGACGATAGACGAGGCTATAGATTAACTGAACTATTAGCCCAGGGTTCATTATTTATAAATCGAAGAGAATTGAGTAAAGCCTATGGAGTTTTTTCCCAGATAATTTTAGAAGACCCCAAATGGGCTGAAGCTTGGAACAAACGTGCTACTGTACTTTATATGTTGGGTAGATATGAACAGTCACAAAATGATATAAACGAAGTACTTAAGCTTGAAAAAAGACACTTTGGAGCTTTATCCGGACAAGGTTTAGTCCAAACTAAATTAAAAAATTATAAAAAAGCTATAGAAAGCTATGAAGCGGTACAAAAAATACATCCATCTATGCAAACACCAAAAGTTATGATTCCACGCTTAAAAAAATTAATTGAAGAACAATCAATATAAAAAATTAAGCAAATAAAGCAAAAAATACTATAAAAACTGATAATTAATTTATCCTTGAATTAATCCACATCAAATGTTTTAAATATACATGTCTCAAAATGATAGTTTTGTAAAGTTCGAGAAAGTAGATAAAAGTTATGATGGTGAAATACTTGTCGTTAAAGATTTAAATCTTGATGTTCCAAAAGGAGAATTTTTAACAATGCTAGGACCATCTGGTTCAGGCAAGACAACTGTATTAATGATGCTAGCTGGTTTTGAAACTCCAACTAGCGGGGAAATTTATTTAGACGGAAATCCAATAAGTAGTATTCCACCAAATAAAAGAGGAATAGGGATGGTTTTTCAAAATTACGCTTTATTTCCTCACATGACTGTAAAAGAAAATTTATCATTCCCACTTGAAGTTAGAAAATTGCAAAAATC
>CACDCI010000010.1 GCA_902551215.1 uncultured Pelagibacteraceae bacterium
GTACAGACAAAATTGGTTTTGCAAATTCTTTAAATGTTTGTGAAAAAATTATAAAAGGTAACTTAATAGAAAAAATAAAACAAAATATTAATTAATGAAGAGAATCAATTTAACAAAAAAAGATTTAATAAATTCAATTTATATGCAAATAGGTTATTCAAAAAAAATTTCTGAAAATTTACTAGAAGATTTACTTAGTACAATTATTGATAATTTAAAAAAAAATAAAAAATTAAAAATTGCTAAATTTGGAACATTTTCGATTAGAAGTAAAAAAAAAAAGAATAGGCAGGAATCCTTTAACAAAGGAAAATAAAGAAATATCTGACAGAAATGTTGTTTTATTTAAAGCGTCAAAAGAATTTAAAGATTTAATAAATATAACTAAAAATGAATAAAACTGATAGTGCTTATAAATCTATAGGTGAGGTTGCAAAGATATTAAATCTTATTAATAAGAAAAATGGAAATCTAAATACTCACACTATAAGATTTTGGGAAAAAGAATTTAAGCAAATCAAACCAAAAATTTTAACTGGAAAAAGAAGATATTACGATAAAACTTCAATTAATATATTAAAAAAAATTAAGTATTTACTTAAAGATCAAGGCATGACTATTAGTGGAGTAAAAAAATTACTTAATAATAAGAAATCAATAAAACTTGACGAATTTTCAAATAATTCTATAACTGTCGATAATATAAAAATTAAAAATAAACTTAAAAACATTTCAAATTTAATTAAACAAATAAAAAGATTAAAGTAATATGGCAAAAAAAACTCATGTAAAAGTTCGTTTAGTCCCTGAAAACAAACCGGATAGTCCTTTTTTTTATTACGTAAAAAAACCTGCTGGTGGTGAAAAAGCTAAAGTCAAATTAAAAGCTAAAAAAATATAATCCAGCAACTAAAAAGCATGAAGTATTTATTGAAAAAAAACTACCACCACACAGTAAGTAATTTTATTTCTTTTTAAATTTTCTTCTTTCGAAATCTATATAAGACCAGATCATATTTTTCCAGATTCTGTGTGTTATTTTAGGATCTATATTTTTTTTTAAAGATTGATTTCTAATTTTTTTTAAAACAACAGAAATTCTTTTTTTATCGATTATTTCTTTTTTACTAGACTTTAATAATAAAACTTTTTTTACAATTTCAGTTCTTTTTTTTACAACCTTTAATAGTTGATTATCAATTTTATCTAGCTTTTTTCTTAATAATTTTAATTTTATTTTGTTTTTTGGCGACATTTATTTAATTGGATTTGTTCATAATTATTATATTTATCTAATTATGTACATAGAAAATAAGCAAGTAAAAAAATATATTTCATTCTGGTTGCTTACGATGTTTTTGATTATTTCAATGATGATTGCTATAGGCGGATTAACAAGACTGACTGACTCTGGATTGTCAATTACACAATGGAATTTGTTTTCAGGATTTTTGCCTCCATTAAATGATGCAAGTTGGCATAGTTATTTTAATCTTTATAAAGAAATTCCAGAATATCAAATTCAAAATTATTCAATGACATTAGATGAATTTAAGGTGATTTTTTGGTGGGAATGGATACACAGATTTTTAGGTAGATTAATTGGAATATTCTTTTTAATTCCACTTCTTCTGTTTTCATTTAAAGTTGGTTTTAAAAAATTAGCCAATTTATATTTAATTTTTATACTTATTTGTATCCAAGGTTTTATTGGGTGGTATATGGTTTCTAGTGGGTTGGTTGATAGAGTCGATGTTAGTCATTTTAGGTTATCTATACATTTGATAATTGCTTTTATAATTTTATCATTAATTCAGTGGAATTATTTAAAACTTAGAGAAATTATATTATATAATGAAAAAATTAATTTATTAATTCCTATAATTTTTTTATTTTTAATTTTCATTCAAATTTTAATTGGTGCATTTGTTTCAGGAATGGATGCAGGAAAAATATATAATTCTTGGCCTTTGATGAATTCCTCTTACTTCCCTGATGATAATGAAATTATTAATTTATTCAATTTAACCGCTTTTAGCGAACCTTCGTTACTTCAATTCATGCATCGAAATTTAGCTTATATTATTTTAATATTTTATATTCTTATTTTAATTAATATTTATAAAAAAAAATTAACAAATTTCTTTTATATAATTAATTTATTAGGTGTCTTATTATTTTTACAAATAATCTTGGGAATTTTTACTTTATTATATGATGCACAGATTATTTTATCTTCTGTGCACCAAATAAATTCAATATTTTTAGTGAGTGCTAGTATTTATTTTCTTTATTTAAATTATAATACTAACTAACTGCTTTCAAGCTTGGTTTTCCAGATGCGCCCAGTGCTTGATTTAAATCAGCAATAATATCATCAGGATGCTCTATTCCAATAGATAGTCTTACATATCCTGGTGTTACTCCAGCAGCTAACAATTCTTCTTCAGTTAATTGACTATGAGTAGTTGTTGCTGGATGTATTGCTAAACTTCTAGCATCACCAATATTAGCTACATGGTAAAACATTTTTAATGCTTCAATAAATTTTTTACCAGCTTCTACACCACCTTTAACTTCAATACCTACTAAAGCACCATTTCCTCCTTTAAAGTATCTTTTTGCTCTATCGCCTAATTCACCTTTATGAAGAGTTGGATATATTACTCTATCCACATTTTTATGCTTAGTTAAAAAATCAACAACTTTAGTTGCGTTTGAACAATGTTGTTTCATTCTTAGTGGAGCTGTTTCCAAACCTTGGATAATTCCCCAGGCGTTATCTGGTGATAAGGGTGCCCCTAAATCTCTTAATAAACAAACTCTAGCTCTAACAGCAAAGGCTACATTTGCACCTGTTAACTGAGGAACAACTTCTCCCCACACAGCGCCACCATAACTTGCATCAGGTTCGTTAAACAATGGTTGTCTTTTAGGATTAGCTGTCCAATCAAAGTTTCCACCATCAACTAAACACCCACCAATAACAGTACCATGTCCACCAATAAATTTTGTTAAAGAGTGAACTACAACAGCAGCACCATGTTCAAGTGGCTTACAAATAATTGGTGCTGCAGTATTATCCATTATTAAAGGAATATTATGTTTTCTTCCTATATCCGATACTTCTTTAATTGGAAAAACTCTTAAATATGGATTGGGTAAAGTTTCTGCATAGAAAGCTCTTGTTTTATCGTCAATAAGTTTTTCAAAATTTTTAGGATCTGATGGATCTGCATATCTACATTCAATACCTAATTTTTTTAAAGTATGAGTAAACAAATTAACAGTTCCACCGTATAAATCAGTTGAACTAATAAAATTGTCTCCAGATTGACATAAATTTACTATTGCAAACGTTGATGCAGCTTGACCCGATCCAACTGTAACACAAGCTAAACCACCTTCTATTGCTGCAACTCTTTTTTCTAGAACATCATTTGTTGGATTCATAATTCTTGTATATATGTTTCCAAATTCTTTAAGAGCAAATAAATTTGCTGCATGTTCTGCGTTATTAAATTGATATGATGTAGTTCTATACACAGGGACAGCAACGGCTGTTGTTGCTGGATCACTTCTGTAATCACCTCCGTGCAATGCTATAGTCTCGGGATTTTTTGTTGTTTTTGTCATTAATTATCTCCTTTTTTAGTGTATTAGTTTATCAACCTTAATAATATATTCAAATAAGTAGCAAAAAAATTGACTTTATTGATAAATGTAAGTATTTATGCGCATTCTTATGACTAAATTTGTTAAAAAATCAGAAATTCTGAGCTCATGGTTTGAGATAGATGCAAAAAATGCAGTAGTTGGCAGATTAGCAACAGTTGTTTCAAAAATTATTAGAGGAAAAAATAAAAACACTTTTACTCCACATATGGACCATGGAGATTTTGTAGTTGTAAAAAATATTGAAAAAATAAAATTTACAGGTAAAAAATTTCAAAATAAAAAATACTACAAACACACTGGTCATCCTGGAGGAATAAAAGAAACTACTCCAGAAAAACTTTACAAAAAAAAACCTGCTGAGAGTTTAAAATTGGCTGTTAAAAGAATGTTACCTGGTGGAACTCTTGGAAAAAAACAACTTACTAAATTAAAAATTTATTCAGGAGAAAATCATCCTCATTCAGCTCAAAATCCTAAAACTATTGATTTATCAAAACTAAATAATAAAAATTTAATTAGAAACTAACATGGAATCTACGCAAATTTCAAATAAAAAAAATTCAAAATTAAATTTAGATTTTAAAGATAGTAAATATGCTACTGGTAGAAGAAAAACCTCAATTGCAAAAATTTGGCTTAAAAAAGGTTCTGGTAAAATTTATGTCAATGGAAAAAACTACGATGAATATTTTTTACGAGATAACCATAAAATGGAATTATTGAGACCTTTTGAAATTATCAATCAAACTTCTAGTTACGATGTTAGGTGTAATGTTAAGGGTGGTGGTCATACTGGTCAAGTAGGTGCCATGGTACATGGAATCTCAAAAGCTTTAATACAATTTGATTCTGAACTTAAATCTACATTAAAAAAAGAAAAACTTACCACACGAGATTCTAGAGCCGTAGAAAGAAAGAAATACGGTCGTATGAAAGCTAGAAGAAGCTATCAGTTTTCTAAAAGATAATTTTTTTTTAACTTTAAACTGCTATAATAACAAATGCATAAGCTAAACGTATTAATTGCCGGATCTACTGGTTATATTGGTATACAATTAATCAAATTATTAATTAAACACAAAAAAGTTTTTATTAAATACCTTTGTGGAAGTTCTTCTGTAGGTAAAAAAATTTCTTATTTTGATAAATCTTTAAAATTAAAAAAATTACCTAATATAATTAAATTTAATAAATCTTTATTAAAAAATGTAGATTTAATTTTTACTACTTTGCCCAATGGCAAGGCTCAAACTATTTCTAAATATATGTTAAAAAAAAATGTTTTAATTGATTTAGCAGCAGATTTTAGATTAGAAAAAGTAAAAAACTATCTTAAATGGTATAAACAAAAACACAAAGCCTTATCTAATATTAAAAACAGTATTTATGCATTGCCAGAATTAAATTCAAATAAAATTAAAAAATTCAAAATTATTTCATGCCCAGGTTGTTATCCAACTTCTATATTGTTACCCTTAATACCATTAATTAAAAAAAAACTTATCAATCAAAAAAACATAATAATTGATTCAAAATCTGGATATTCAGGCGCTGGAAGAAGTGTACATAAAAAATATGCTAATAAAAATTTATATGAATCTCTAAGTGCTTATGGTGTTGGTTTTCATAGGCACAATTCTGAAATTGAGCAAGAAATAAGCAAAGTTACAAAAAATAAATTTAATTTTATTTTTACTCCTCACTTAACTCCTATGTTTAGAGGAATCTTAACTACCATTTACGTTGAAGCAAAAAACAATATATCTATTAACACTATACATAAGCATTTAAGTAATTTTTATAAAAAAAAAATATTTGTAAAAATCTTAAGTAAAAATTCATTAATTAGTACAAATGATGTCATAAACACCAACAAATGTTACATTTCTATATGTAAAACAAGATATAAAAATAAGTATGTAATTTTATCAGCAATTGATAATTTAATTAAAGGTGGATCAGGTCAGGCAATTCAAAATATGAATATTAAGTTTAATTTTAAAGAATCAGAAGGATTAAAGTGAAAAAAATATTTTTTTTAATATTTCTAACATCCTGTACATCACAAAATTTAAATAATAATGCGGTAAATATTGATATGGATGTTACTATTGATGAGTTTAAGATTTTGTTAAAAGAATATGATAAAAATAAAGGATATCCAAATATAGATAATTAAATTTATGAAAAAAATTGGCATTGGAATTATTGGACTTGGTAATATAGGTAGTCGTTTATACAAAGAAATAATATCTAAAAAAAAGATATTGGACTTAAAACAAATACAAATATAAATATTGTTGCAATCTCTGCAAAAAATTTAAAAAAAAAAAGGAATTTTAAATTTAAAAAAAAAATTTTCTATAAAAAACCTTTGGATATTACAAAAAAAGCAAATGTTAGCATAGTAATAGAATTAATTGGAAAATCTGATGGTATATCTAAAAAAATTGTTGAAAGTGCTTTAAAAAATAAAAAACATGTAATAACAGCAAACAAAGCTCTTATTTCTAAACATGGTGACCATTTAACTTCAATAGCTGAAAAAAATAAAGTTAATTTAGAATTTGAAGCTGCTGTAGGAGGTGGAATACCAGTTCTGAGAACCATAAAAGAAGGACTTGCCACTAATAAAATTTTAAAAGTATATGGAATTTTGAATGGAACTTGTAATTATATTTTGTCAGAAATGGAATCAACAAAAGATTCATTTAACAATGTTTTAAAAAAAGCTCAAAAATTAGGTTATGCCGAACCAAGCAATCCAAAATTAGATTTAAATGGATATGATGCTATGGCTAAAATAAGAATATTATCTTCTTTGGCATTTAACAAGAAAATATCTAATAAAAAGGTTTTAATGGAAGGAATAGAAGATATTGAAACCAAGGATATTGATATTGCAAATCAATTAAATTTAAGAATTAAACTTTTAGGCATTACTGAAATAATTAATAACAAACTATTTGAAAGAGTTCATCCATGCTTGGTTAAAAAAGATACATATATTTCTAATGTTAATGGTGTAATGAATGCTGTTATTCTTGAAGGTGATCCTGTTGGAGAAAGTGTTTTGCAAGGTGAAGGGGCAGGACCTGGGCCAACTTCTTCAGCTTTAATGTCTGATCTTTTATCTATATTGAGAGGCAATATTAAATTTCCATTTGGAATTCCTTCTAGTAAGAGAAAAAAAGTTCTTTCTTATGATAAAAATCAAAATTTTAATTCTCTATATATGAGATTTGAAGTAAAAGATAAGCCTGGTGTTTTGTCACAAATTACTAAACAGCTGGCTAAATATAAAATCTCAATTGCACGTTTAATACAGATTCCTGATAATAAACGAAAAACTGCATCAATAATTATAATTACTCATAGGTCAAAAGAGCTGTATTTTAATAAGTGTTTAAAATCATTTAAATCAAATAAAAATGTAATTAAATCACCCATTTTAATAAGACTTTTTTAAATGGAAATATATATCAAGCTATTTGAAGTATTGTTTCCTGTATTTTTTATAGTTGGAATTGGTTATTCCATAGGTAAGAAAAACCCTAATTTAGACACTTCTTTTATAACTGACTATTCAGCAAACTTTGGAACACCGGCACTTGTGATATTTGCCTTAACATCTTCTGGTGTAACTTTTGTTATTTTCTTTGAATATTTTATTTATTCTTTAATTGCAATAACATGTTTTGGTATAACAGGGGTTATTTTTTTAATATTTCAAAAAAAAGATTATATAAGAGAACTTCCACCTTTTATTTTACCTAACACTGGAAATATGGGTATTCCAATATGTCTTTTTGCTTATGGCTCGATGGGCATGGGAGTTGCTGCCGCTATTTCTTCTATAGTTGTTTTTTTACATTTTACACTGAATATATTTTTGGCTAGTAAAAAATTTGATTTTAATCTCATTATAAAAAGTCCTTCTTTTTATGCAATTTTAATTGCAATACTTCTATTATATTACGAAATCGAAACACCAACTTTTGTTCTTAACACTGTTATGTTGCTAGCTTATGCTATGATTGTTATGATTTTAATGTCATTAGGCGTTGCTCTAACTCAATTAAAAGTGTTTTCTTTTAAAAATGCTTTAATTTCATCAATAGGTAGGGTTGTTATTGGTCCCATTATAGGCTTTACATTAATAAATATATTCAATTTATCTGGTTTTGCTGCCGGAGTTTTATTAATTCAATCTTCAATGCCTAGTGCTATATTAACTTATTTAATTGCTTCCATGTATTCACCAAAAGAAATTGTAGATAATATTTCCAGTATGATTGTTGTGTCTACTTTAATGTCTTTAATCACAGTACCAATTATTGTATTCATTGCCTTAAAATATTTTTCTTAATGAAGGCTATTATTCTTAATTTGTCAGCATGGGCAATTTTACCTTTTATGGACACTATTGCAAAATATTTGTCTTCGGAGTTATCTTTTTTTCAAATTACTTGGGCCAGATATTTTTTTACTGTTTTTTGGACACTTCCTTTTATGTTTATTTTTTTTAGAAAAAATTTAACATTTTCTGAAAATCCAAAATTGCAAATTTTAAGAGGAGTAACTCTTCTTTCTGCTAACATTTGTTTTTTTTATTCAATTTCAATAATATCTATGGCGAAAGCTTTAACACTTGCTTTTGTTGCTCCTCTAGTAACTACAGCATTGTCTCCAATTATATTGGCTGAAAAAGTTGGTATAAGAAGGTGGACAGCTGTTATCATTGGATTCGTTGGTAGTTTAGTTGTTATAAGACCTGGCTTCTTAGAATTTAACTTAGCAACAGTAGCTGCTTTAGCTACAGGTTGTTTTTATGGTGTTTATTTAATTATCACTAGAAAACTTCACTCAACAGATAATCCATTATTAACACTTTTGTTAACCGGTATAGTAGGGGCCACCATATCAACATTCATAGTACCAATTGTTTGGGTTAACCCAACAGCTACACAATGGTTATGGCTTGCTTTAATGGGTATTTTTGCATGTTTAGGACATATTTTATTAATTTATTCTTTAAGGTTTGCAGATGCCTCTAAATTAGCTCCTTTTGGTTATTTTGAAATTATTACTAATATAATATTAGGCTATTACATCTTTAAAGATTTTCCTGATTTATGGACTTTTGTAGGATTGCTCATAATTATTTCTTCTGGTACCTATATTTTCAGAAGAGAACTTTTAAAATAGTCTAATTTATATTAATTTAATACATTAGATTTATTGAATAAGTATTTGTATTTATTAAATTATTTACACTTTTTAAAGTAATATATTAAATAAGATAAGGAATATTTTTATATCCATCTAATCCCTAAGTTTATACAAAAAATATGTATTCATAAAAAAAATTAATAAAATGAGGGTTTTTGGATGATATCAGAAAAATTTGAAAAAATGATGAAATAAGAAAGTTTAAAATAAAATAAAATAATGCTCGAATAAGTGCAACTTAAGGATAATATTGTAGAGGTTTGCAGAAAATGAATATAGCGTTTAAACGGTCATAGAAGGGGTATATTTAGCGATATACACATATTCAGTACAACTGAACGGTGAAATAAAAAAAACTTAATAAATTGGTGGATATTGATAAAAAAGGTAATAATATCAATGTTTTTAGAGAGAAAAACCTTCCTTTTTTAGAAGTATTTTCTTAGTTTTTGTTCCTCCTGGACTTGAAAAGCCACCCAGAGTACCATCAGATCTAATAACCCTATGACACGGTACTTTAGGAGCATATGGGTTCTTAGCGCAAGCATTAGCTACTGCACGAGCTGCTTTAGGTTTATTAATACCTATAGCAACCTGTCTATATGTTTTTACTTTTCCTCTTGGTATAGTCCTCAGATATTTCCAGACTTTTATTTGAAATTTAGTGCCTTTAAGGATCATTATTTATGAATAAAACCCTGTTTCCTTGCACTTTTTACGGTGCAAAGAACAGTAGTTTTGGCACGTCGTTGTATGCGCTACCGCCATGCCTTTCGCTCTACATGTTTAGCGCTGCTTTGTAAAGCTTTCTGCCCCCTGGGCTTGAACCTCTCGGTTTTTCCCCAATCGGCCAGTTAAGGGTTGCCCCTTAATTCATTTTTAACAATATCAGATTGACTACTGAGTATGTATCACTTTTTTGTTGAATTAACTTAGTTTTTAACAGCTGTGGATAGTGTGGATAAGTTAAATTAAAACATTAAAAGCAATAGTAACACAAAAATACTAAGAAAAAAAAAACCAAATATAAGCATTAATATCCTATTTTTGGTTTGTTCCTTTAATTTAGGCCAATAATTCATTATCACAAATGTTCCAATAACTACTATTAGACCTAAAATTATATATTTTGGCATTCAATCAAAATTTATACTATTGACATCTAAAATCACTTAATATATTATTTCCGATAATTAATGGTTATCGGAAATTATTATGAATGACCTAGTAACTGATATAAAAAGCCTTGAATTAGAAACTTTAAAGAACTTAAAAAATTCTAAAGCCGCTAACACTCTTAGAGCTTATAAGGCTGATTTTAAGGATTTTTCAGCATTTTGTGCAAAGAATAGATTGAGTTCAATGCCAACAGAGCCTAAAATATTAGCATTATACCTAACTCACTTGTCAGCTACTTCAAAATTTAGTACTTTAAAGCGAAGAATAGCCTCAATAAGCGTAGTTCATAAACTAAAAGGGCATTACCTGGACACAAAACATCCAATAATCATGGAAAATTTGCACGGTATAAAAAGGGTTAAGGGTACTAATCAGAAAGCTAAAAAACCTATATTAATCAATAATTTAAGGGAAATAATTAATGTTATAGATCAATATTTAATCAATAATGAAGCAGGAGATATTGACTGCATTATTCCAGAAAATTCCAAAAATATACGAAACAAAATAAGAGATAAAGCAATTATCTTAGTAGGATTTTCTGGAGGTTTTAGAAGATCAGAACTAGTCAATATTGATTATGATGATTTAGAATTTGTAAGTGAAGGAGTAAAAATTTTTATTAAGAGATCAAAAACAGATCAATCAGGCGAAGGAATGATTAAAGCAATCCCCTACTTTGATAATAAATCATTTTGTCCAGTTCTTGCATTAAAACATTGGATTGAACATTCTGAAATAAAATCAGGAAAATTATTTGATATTTCAGATAAGAGTATATCTTTAATTATAAAAAAATATGCTTCTCTAGCAGGATTAAATCCAAATAATTACGGAGGGCATAGTTTACGATCTGGATTTGCAACATCAGCAGCAGAATCTGGAGTTGAGGAAAGAAATATAATGGCAATGACAGGACATAAAACCACACAAATGGTAAGAAGATATATTCAAGAAGCAAATTTATTTAAAAATAATGCGTTAAATAAAATTAAAATATAAAATTTATTTCATTTTTTAATTATAAAATATTGATAATTTTACTAGAAAGAGATTTAAAATTATCTCTTTCAACATTTGTGTAATTTCTAAAATGATTGGTCCATTTTTGATAAAAAAGAATTTTGCTTTTGTCAAAAATGTCAATTATTTTAATGTTAAAAGCAGCGGCTACATGCGTAGCTGCACCATGACAGGAAATTAATAACCTTGCTTTAGACACTAAATATTCAAGTTCAAAAAAATTTGTTTTTTCCAAAAAAATAATTTTTTTATTATTGTGATTTAGCTCAAATTTAAATTCACTAATTTTATTAAACTTATTTTTAATTAAGGTGATGAATTTATTAGAAATTAATCCAGTTGTAATATAAAGATTAGTTTCTGTTTTATTTACAATGTCTTTTATAAAGTTTTCAAATTCAAAATAACTATCTGGTTCAATTGATTTATAATTTTTAATATAGTCATTATGAATCCATTTTTCATCAAAATGTAATAATATATAATCAAGATTATTAATGATTAAATTATTTTTTTTATTTTCAGAAATTGTATTTAAATCACTATCATTTAATTGATAATTTAGTTTATTTAAAATATTTTTAATCTCATGTATTTTCGAAACATTTTCATCATCTAGATAAATTTGTGAAAAAATGAATTTAAAAATACTTTTGTAAACCTTCTTATAAGTACACAAGATTTTAATTTTGGAATTTGTAATAGTACATAAAAAAATAGAACGTTTTTTTCCATCCAAGGCCGCAACCATATAATATTTTTTTAAAATAAATTTTAAATACAAAGAGAATCTATCAACTATACCTGTTGGGTATTCAATTACTTCATCTATAAAAGAGAATTTTTTTATATAATTATAATTTTTTTTAGATGCAATAACTGTAATTATCGAGTTTTTATCTGATCTTTTAATTGATTTAATTAATATAGCACTTAATAAAAAATCGCCTATTCTATCAGTTCTTATAAACAAATATTTTTTATTTAACATAAATTTTTTTAAAAATTAGATGCATGTATATTTATAATTTTTAATTTATTTCTTAAAATAATGAAGTTTTTTTATTTAAAGAACTATCAATAATGTATTTTGAAATTCTTTTTTCATTAAATAATTTAAAATATTTTTTTTTGCCATTCTGAGAGATTTTCTTTCTAATTATGTCATTTTTTTTATAATATAAAATTTTCTTTGCTAAATCATCTATGTTATCATAAAAAACTATTTCACTTTTATTAAAAAAATCATCCATACAAGTTTTTTTATCTATAAAAGTAAGCAAACCATTACCCATTAATGATGCTATTCTATTACTTGAATAATGTTTGGTAGGTAATCCTCTGCTTAAATTTAAACCCATTTTTGAATTTGTTAATGCATTATAAAATTGATCACCCCAAATAGGTTCTTTATTTTCAAATCCGTAAAAATCATAATTAATTCCTTTAATCTTTTTAATTAATGAATTTAGAAAGTATATTCTGCTATCACTTTTACCTTTTTTAAGTGTTGCTCTGTTAACGCCATGACTCATGGCATAAAATATATCTTTTCTTGGTTTCAAATTAAAAACATCAAAACATTCAATATTATTATCAACAGGTATAAACATAAAATGCAAATTATTTATTTTTTTATTTTGTTTCAGAAATATTGATGGATCAGTTGTAATAAAATTGTGATCCACTAAATTTCCATAGAATGAGATTTTATCTATATTTGCTCTTGAGTCCTTAAGGCTCTTCATTATAGGGTCTTCATTCCATTGAGAAATTACTATATTTTTATTCAAATTTTTAATTATGTCGATTGTTTCAAGATTAATATTGTTTGTATGACCGAAAAATAGAAGATCGGGATTATAGTTTTTAAAGGTTTCAACCAAATACTCTTGAAATTTGGTTGTTGAACTGCTTAGAGAAAGTTGTCTGTTCTGTTTAATAAAATCTCGATCGCTTATTTCTAAAACATCATGGCCATTTCTGATAAACCCATTAGTAAATTTTTTACCTACAGAAATATTATAAAGTCTATGATTTAATTTTTGTCCTAAATTATAAATATTAACAATTTTTAATTTATTTCTTATAAAGTTTAATTTATAATTAATGAATAAGGATTTTCTAATATCGTCAATAAGCGAGGAGTTATATTTAGTAACATGTTTTACATTCAAAAATCCTTTTTTTTGAAAATCTTTTCTAATAATAGGTGAAGTTATTAGTTTTTTAATGTTATTATATAAATTTTTATAATCCAATTTTTTTAATATAATGCAATGATCTGAAGTTTCTGGTAAACCTCCTCTATTTGAAATTATTGTTGCACATCCTCTAGATGATGCTTCAAGTGCAGTTCTTCCAAATGGTTCTTCCCATCTAGATGGAACAACAGCTATTTCAGTTTTGCACAAAAAATCTAAAACTTCTTTATGTGATAAATAACCTAATTCAATATGATTTTTATGATTTATTATTGGTTTGTTTCGACTCTCATCACCAATAGAATAAGCTTTCCAATCACTAAATTCATTTAAAATTTTAATTATAGCATCTCTATAAATATCGTAACCTTTTGAGGGATTAAGTTTTCCTACAAAAACTATTTTTTTATCTTTTTTTAACAATTTTTTCTGTTTGTGTATGCTTGGATAAACTACTTCAGTTTTATTTATTAATCTTTGATCTAAATCAATAAAAAACCTTTTTTGAACCCATTCACTTACGAAGATAATTTTTTCAACTTTATTTAACAAAACAATTCTTTCTTGTGGACTTTTTGACCCTTTCATTGATAGAGGATCGTTGTGAAAATAAATAATGAAATTAGAATTTATTTTTTTTTTAAGTATATTAAAAACAAGTGGTCTATTATGGATTTCAATTATATCAAAATTTTTACCATTTATTTTCTTAATCAATTCATTACAATATTGATTAGTAGTGCTACTTAATTTTGATCGTAAATCTTTAATTTTTATATTTATATAATTATTAGATAAATAATCTTTTGCTTCTGTTGATCCAAATATGTAATTATTTTTTTTTAATTTAGAATGTTTAAAGAAATCATATACCCATAATGATGCAGCAGCTGCCTTGCTGAATGTATAATTTTCTTTATATGGAAGTATTGTAGCAATTTTAAGCATAAAGTTAATTGTTAAAATCTTTTAATATAACTGATCTTTTTTTTCTATCTTTTTTCAATTTATATTCATAGCTCATAGCTTTCGATTTTGATAAAAATTTTTTTTTAAATATTAACTCCCATTTATATCCTTTTGTAGATTTTGCACCTTTGTTTGAATTATGTTTTATAAGTCTTTTTATTAAGTTATTTGTATATCCCACATATGTCTTTTTTTTGTTATTAGTAATATTTTTCAGCATATATACATAGTAGAACATTTGAATTTATTTAATGGCGGTCCCTAGGGGAATCGAACCCCTCTTTCGAGGATGAAAACCACGTGTCCTAACCGATAGACGAAGGGACCTATTCCTGCACCTTTTATTGTAAAATCTATTATTTATCAAGGTTAATACTATAAATTATATTGTCTTTTATTGTTGTTAATTTATTTTATTTTAAATAAATTTTTTTAATATTTGAACTTTTATGAGTAACTAAAGTTTCTGTGATAAATTTTCCATTTTCTAATTTAACACCATTAACTAGATCTCCTGATGTTATGCCTGTAGCACAAAAAATAGAATCTCCTTTAACTATTTCACTTAAATCATATTTTTTATTTAATTCAATTATTCCCATTTTATTTGCTCTAGAAATGTCATCAGGTGTTTTAAATAAAAATCTACCTTGAAATTTACAATTAAATGAGTCTAAAGCAGATGCAGCTAAGACTCCTTCAGGTCCACCACCAATACCTAGAAATATATCAACTTTATATTTTTCATTTGTAACTAATAAAGCACCAGCTACATCACCATCTGTCAATAATTTTAGATTTACTTTTAGCTTTTTTAATTTATCAATTATTTCTTTATGTCTTGGTCTATCAAGTAAGCAAGCAGTTACTTCAGTTAGATCTTTATTTTTTGATTCTGCTATATTTTTAATATTTTTTTCAATGGGAAAATCTAAATCTGTAGCATCATATGGTACATCTTTACTAACTGCCAATTTATCCATATAAGTCTCAGGAGCATTAAATAAATTTCCACGCGAGGCAATAGTTATTACTGAGATTGCTCCGGGTAAATTTTTTGCTGCAAAATTTGTGCCTTCTAAAGGATCAACGGCTATATCAATGCTTGGACCTCTTCCTGTACCTAATTTCTCACCAATATAAAGCATTGGCGCTTTATCTAGCTCACCCTCACCTATTACTACCTTTCCGTCGATGTCTAATTTATTGAGATTTTTTCTCATTTCATCTGTAGCTGCTTTATCTACCAAAATTTTATCTTTTTTTCCTAAATGAGGGTAGCAGGCTATTGCAGCTTTTGAGGTAACGTTAATTATTTTATCTAAAAATTCTTTACTTAATTTCATTAACTATTTTGTTTCAACTGTAGTTGTTTCTTCAGATAATTTTAGTTTGCTTTCAAATTCTTTTAGACGTTTGTAAACACTGGCCAATTCAATAATTTGAGGCCAAGATTTTAGAATATATTGCATGGACCCTTCTACTTTATTAAAAGCTCTAATGATTTGTTGCATCGCGCCAAGAGTTAATACACCAGCAACTATTGCTGGAGCTAAAAAAACATATGCTGATAAAACATTTGCTTGTAAATATCCAATACGAGCTATATCAAAATATAAATATCTTAAATAACTAAGGAAGTGAATTTTTCGTACTTCGTTAAATAATTCATCTAAAGTTTTTGGTCTTATTGATCCATCATCTTCAGCAATAACAAGTATTTTTCTATATGCAGCTTCTTGCTTTTGCAAATCATACTCAACTCCAACCAATCTAAGAATAAATCCTAATCCAACTAAAAATAATGTTCCTCCTATTGTCCACAGTAAGGCTCCTGTTATTAAACCATAGTCCCAATCACCAAAAAAAAATATAGGTATAGCTACACTTAGTCCTATTAATATAGGTGTAAATTCAATGAGTAGCATTATGGCTTCTAATAAATTTGTTCCAAGATTTTCCATAATACGAGTAAATTTAATTGTATCTTCTTGAACCCTTTGAGCAGCACCTTCAATTTTACGTGCTTTATCGTAGACACTATTGTACCATTCGACCATTGCAGTACGCCATCTGAATAAAAAATGAGATGTAAAAAATTTAATTATCACATATACAGCTACATATATTCCAGCTAGTGTTATAAAAGATAACAAACTAGCCCAATACTCATCAATTGTAATTGAATTTGGAGCATTTAGTGCTTTTTGTATCATGTCATAAAATTTTCCAAACCATTCGTTAATTTTTACATCAATTTTTACTTGGAACCATAAAGATGAAAGAATAAGAAATGAACCTACCCAAGCCCATAAAAACCATCTTTTTTGTTTAAAAAATTTAAACATTTATTTAGTAAAATTATCTGCGTATGCTTTTTTAATAATTTTTCTTTTCTGTGGTTCAACAACCTCAAAATCAATTTTGTTTTTATTAGCATACTCAATTGCTAGTTCCTTTGTTGCAAATTCAAGTTTTAACTCTGACAAAGTATCTGTTGAACTTTCCCATCCCATTAATGGATTTATGCCAGTATTTTTTGAATTAAATTCAATTATCCATTTATTGGATTTGCTCAAACCAGATTGCATTGCATTTTTAGTAGGAATATAAATTTTTGCTTTTCTCATAAATATGGTCGGGGCGGCAGGATTTGAACCTGCGACCCTCTGGTCCCAAACCAGATGCGCTACCAGGCTGCGCTACGCCCCGAATGTTGTACTAATACAGTAGATATTGATATTTTCAAAGCTTAAAGAGCATCAATTATTCGCGATTTTTTAAAGAAATTATTATATAAGAAATTATGATTATTACATGTGATCAATGCCTTAAAAAGTTTGAAATTGATTCAATACTCATACCTAATGAAGGCAGACTGTTACAATGCAGTTCATGTCATAATAAATGGTTTTACAAAAAAGATATACCTCAAAAAACTATAGTTATTTCAAAACCTCCAAAAATCCAAGATGATGAATCTGAAAAAATAATTAAAAAAAATAATAATATTAATACTTTAAATGATATTGAAGTTTCTAAAAATAATAAAAGAAAACATTCTTATACTTCAACAAAAAAAAATAAATTAAATCCTTTGAATTTTATTTTAGTATTTATTATTTCTGTTATTTCATTAATTGTTTTATTAGATACTTTTAAATATCCAATTAGCCTAATTTTACCAGATATTGAATTTATTCTTGAAAGTTTATATGAAACAGTAAAAGATATTACGTTATTTATTCAAGATTTGTTTTAATTAACTTATGATTAAATATTTCTCAGCACCATTTAAATGGTTTTTTAAACTAGAGGCTGCAAGTGGCTTACTTCTACTATTATGTGCAGTTATAGCTTTAATTATAAGTAACTCAGAGTATTCAAGTTTGTATTTTGAAATACTTGAAACTAATCTTTTTTTAGGAATTAATAATATTGGCATAAAAATGAATATTTTGCATTGGATTAACGATGCATTAATGGCTGCTTTTTTCTTTTTTGTTACTCTTGAAATCAAAAGAGAATTTTTACAAGGTGAATTATCAAATCGTAAGCAAGCATCATTGCCAATTATTGCTGCAATAGGTGGAATGCTAGTCCCTGCTTTAATATATATTTATATTAATTTTGAAAACCCAGAAACTTTAAATGGTTGGGCTATTCCATCTGCTACAGATATTGCCTTTTCTTTAGGTGTATTATCTTTGCTTGGTTCCAGAGTTCCTTTATCTCTTAAAGTTTTTTTAACAGCGTTAGCAATTATTGATGATCTTGGAGCTATAGTCATTATAGCTTTTTTTTATACAGGTGATTTAAATGTAATATACCTTACATTATTATTACTAGTTTTTATTAGTTTGTTAATTATTAATAAATTAAATATCAAAAAATTTATTCCTTATTTGCTATTAGGTTTAATTTTATGGTTCTTCACGCATGAATCCGGAATTCATGCGACAATATCAGGCGTACTTTTAGCCGCTGTTATACCACACAGAAAAAAGGAAAAAGATTTTTCATTATTAACTAAAATTGAACACAAAATTAGTCCATATGTAGCATTTGGTATAATGCCTTTATTTGCTTTAGCAAATGCTGGAGTATCTTTAGATGGTGTAACTTTTAATTCTTTATTAGCGCCTATCCCCTTAGGAATCTTATTGGGCCTTTTTGTGGGCAAACAAGTGGGAGTTTTTCTTTTTTCAATAGTTTCAATTAAATTAAAAATAGCTCAGATGCCAAATAATGCAAATTGGGCTGGTTTATATGGAGTAGGAATACTTACTGGAATAGGATTTACCATGAGTTTATTTATTGGAAATTTAGCCTTTATTGAAAGCAATCAATATATGGATGGTGTTAAAATTGGAGTATTAACAGGATCATTATTATCAACCTTAGTGGGATATTTTTTATTATTAATATTTTCAAAAAAATGACTTCACTATATAAAACATATCTTTTATTTGTAATATTAATTACTTTTATGATTTCATTTTCTAACCAAGTTTTAGCAAAATATGAAAAACTAATTTATGACTTTGAAATTGAGTCAATTACTGGGGAAAAAATAAATTTTTCAACATATAAAAATAAAATTATATTATTGGTAAATGTTGCCAGTCAATGCGGTTTTACAAGTCAGTATGAAGATTTACAAAAATTATGGGATAAATATAAAAAAAAGGGATTAGTTGTTATTGGTTTTCCATCTAATCAATTTGGTGCACAAGAACCAGGGTCAAACAGTGAAATCAAAAATTTTTGTGAAGTAAATTTTAATATTAATTTTCCTTTGACAACAAAAATTGATGTAAAGGGTGAAAACATTAATTCTATATATAAATGGGCTTTACAAAATTACGGAAAAAAAGCTTCACCAAAATGGAACTTTTATAAAATTTTAATAAATAAAGATGGAAAAATAGAGAAAACTTATTCTTCAATTACAAATCCAATGTCAAAAAAAATCACTAGCGAAATTGAAAAATTATTAAATATAAAATGACATACCATCATAAGCTGGTGTTATATTTTTGGGTAAAATTTTTAGTAAATAATTATAATCTAAATCAGAGTGCAAATTAGTAAGTATAGTTTTTTTTGGCTTAATGATTTTAGTAAGGTCAATTACTTCATTCAGATTATAGTGTGATGGATGCTTGTTAATTCTTAAACAATCAATAATAAAAAATTTAAGATTCATAAATGATTTTAAATCTTTATTAAAGATTTTATTAGCATCGCTTATATAAGCACATTTATTATTAATTATAAAAGATTGAGATTTAATACTACCATGCTGAACAGGTATAGACTTAATTGATAAAAAATCGCCTTTATTATTCGAAAAAGAAAATTTTTTTTTTAATTTATTTAATTTCAAAATCGCTGGATAACCAAATCTATCATAAAAACAGTAAGAAAAAGTATCTTTTATGTATTTACCTGTTTTGTTGTCCGCATATACATTAATTTTTTTTTTATTTTTTAATGAAAAAACTCTTAAATCATTTATTCCATGAACTTGATCGCCATGTAAATGTGAAAAAAGAACACTATCAATATTAGATATATTATTTTTAATTAATTGATGTCGAAGATCTGGCGATGTATCAATTAAAACATTTTTGAAATTTGTTTTTATTAATGCTGAACATCTGGTTCTATAGTTTTTTTTTACATTTGGGTTGCATTTGCCCCAATTACCATCAGCTCTTGGTACACCTAGCGATGATCCACATCCCAAAATAATAAATTTAATTTTCATTAATTAAAAATAAATTTTCAAAATTTTTTGATGTAAGATTTATCATTTCATTTACATTTAAATTTTTTAGTTCAGCAAGTTTATTTATTGTGTATTTTATAAAGCTTGGTTCATTTTTTTTTCCACGCATTGGTATTGGAGCAAGAAATGGGCTATCAGTTTCTACTAAAAGCCTATCATTTGGTATTTTTGAAAAAGTTTTTTGAAGGTCATAGCTATTTTTGAAAGTTATTATCCCACTAGCAGAAAAGTAAGAGTTAAGTTTTTGCATATTTTTGAAAAAAGCATAAGATCCTGTAAAACAATGCATTAAAATTTTAGGTTTTTTATCTCTATATTCATTTAGTATTTCAAATGTTTCGCTTTCAGCATGTCTTGAATGTACTATAATTGGAACATCAGTTTCTAAAGATGCCTCAATATGCTTTTTAAAACTTTCAATTTGTACATTTTTTTGGCTATTGTTATAATAAAAATCTAAACCAGTTTCACCTATTCCAATTAATTTAGGATGTTTTAAAATATTTTTTATAATATCGCTTTTTGTAACTTTATAATTTTTTGCTTCATGTGGATGAATTCCATATGTGCCATAAATAATTTCGTCAATATCTAAAATTTTTTTAATTTTTTCAAAGCTTTCGTCAGAAGTACAAATTGTTAATAGTTTTTTTAGACCTTCGTTTTTAGCCCTATTTATAACTTCATTTAAATCTCCAAACAATGGATCATGATCTAAATGGCAATGTGAATCAATCATGATTACTATCTATTTTCTTAAACAAGATATCAATTTTATTAATTTTACTATTAGATATTAATGCATTGTGATTTTTAATAGTGTTGAAATTTATATCTTTTTCTTCAATCCCAAAAATTTTTAATACTTTTAATGATGACGAAGGTATTATCGGATACAGCATAATAGAAATTTTTCTTATTACTTCTAATGAAACATAAACAATAGTATTTAACCTTTTTTATGTCAGATTTTTTATTCCAAGGTGCTTGATCATTAAAATATTTATTAGCTGAAAAAAGACTTTCTACTATAAAATTCATGTATGAATTTAAATTTTGATTATCCATGTTGTTTATTAAGATATCAAAATTAATCTTAAATCTATCTAATAGATCTAGATCTTCTTTTGAAAAGATATCTTTCTTGGGTATTAATAAATTGAAATTTTTTTCACTAAATGAAATAACTCTTTGACAATAATTACCATAATTATTGGCTAAGTCACTATTGATACAACTCTCAAGTTTTTCTTGTGAAATGCTTCCATCGTTTCCAAAAGAAACTTCCTTTGCAAGGTAATATCTTAGTGAGTCTAAGCCATATTTATCTATTATTTCAATTGGATCCAATATGTTTCCTTTTGATTTAGACATCTTTTCATCGCCGGCTAAAATCCACCCATGTCCGTATATCCTCTTTGGTGGAGCAATATCTGCAGCCAATAAAAAAGCTGGCCAGTAAACTGCATGAAATCTTAAAATATCTTTTCCAATTAAATGAAGACTGGCAGGCCAAAAATCATTGTAAAGTTTATCCTTTTCATTTGGATAATTTAAAGCACTAATATAATTTGTAAGAGCATCCAACCAAACATAAATGACATGTTCATTATTAGATGGAACTTTAATTCCCCAAGAAAAAGATTTTCTACTTACTGATAAATCTTTTAAACCACCTTTAACAAAACTTATAACTTCATTTTTTCTAGCCGCGGGTAAAATAAAACTTTCATTTTCAGAATAAAATTTCAATAATTTATCCTGCCAGTTTGAAAGTTTAAAAAAATATGATTCTTCCTCCACCCATTCTACTGCTGATCCAGAGTTTTTAGCAATTTTTTTATTGTCAATTTCTTCTATTTCATCATCAGAATAAAAAGCTTCATCTGACACTGAATACCATCCAGAATACTTTGATAGATAAATTTCTTTTTTATTTTCTAATATATTCCATAAGTGTTGAACTGATTTTTCATGTCTTTTTTCTGTAGTTCTTATAAAATCATTATTTGATAAATTTAATATTTTTGACAAATCCTTAAATGTTTTGCTAATTTCATCACAAAAAGATAATGGGTCCATACCTTTTTTTTCAGCAGACCTTTGAATTTTTTGACCATGTTCATCAGTGCCAGTTAAAAAATACACATTAAAACCTTGAATTTTTTTAAATCTAGCAAAAAGATCTGCAATTATGCTGGAATATGCATGGCCCATATGAGGCTTTGCTGAAGGATAATAAATTGGTGTAGTAATATAAAAATTTTTATTCATTCAAGACTTTTGATTTAAATTCCATAAATAAACTTTCATAATCTAAATTAAACTTATTTGTATAATTAATTTTATTGATAAATTTATTATAAAAATCAAAAATTTTATTTTTTTGTCGAGATCCATATAAAATTCTTAGAAAATATAATTCAATTAAAGTAAATATATTTGATTTAATAAAATAATTTTTTTTATAATGACTTTCATTAATTAAAAGAAGAAGAAAGTTTTTTAGTGTATATTCATGTAATTTTATATTATTTTCTCTTGCAAAATTTATAAGACCAATAAAATCTCCAGGTTTAAAATAAAAATTAATTAAATCTTTATTCAATAATTCATAAATATTTTCATTTAATAAGGAATTAGCTGCATATATTGACTGGTCAAATGTTAAATTGATTTTAAAGAGCAAACATCTAGATTTTAATGTTTTTATTATTTTTTTTGAATCATTGTGGATAAGAATAAAAAAAAGATTTTCATTAGGTTCTTCAATTATTTTTAATAAGGCATTTGATGAATTGGTATTAAGGTGTTCAACATTGTCAATTAGTACAAACCGTGCTTCATTGTTGAAACTTGATTTATTAGCATAATTAATCATGTTTCTTATTTGTAAAATTTCAATATTTTTTTTATCTTCCATTAAATCAATTAAATGAAAATTAGGATGTGAACCATTTTTAATTAATTTGAATGAAGTATTTTCTGTATTAATCTCGTTTAATTTAATATTGTAAGAATTCTTTTTATTAATTGAAAATACATAATTTATAAAATGATAAGCTAAAGTTGCTTTTCCAGAGCCTTTTGATCCACTAAGTAAAATTTTATTAGGTAATTTTTTAGAAGTAAATAAATCTACTATTTCATTAAAAATATGAGCAAGTCCATAAAGTTTTGTTTGATCTATAGGTTTGTTCATTTAAATCAATTTGTTTATTTTTTTAATAATTATTTTTTTGTTAATCCCAATATCAATATTTGAATTAATTTTTAAGTACTTTTTCTTATTTTTATTGGCAATTTTTATAAAACCTGATTGAACTTTTTTGTAAAATGACATCTCAAATTTATCATACCTATTTAGTTTTTTTCTTTGTTTTAATCTTATTTTCATATTTTTTTCATTTACTAAATTTAAAAAAGTGAAATTAACCTTAATATTTTTAAGTAAAAAATTACTAATTTCATTGATAAAATTAATATCAATTCCCATTCCATAGTGTTGGTAAGCTAATGTTGAATCTATGAATCTATCTATCAAAATTATTCTTTTTCCAACATTTTTAATTATTAAATTATTTATATTTTCATTTCTTGCAGCAAAATATAATAATAGGTCAGTAACTTTATCAAAATTTGATTTATTATTTAATATTAATCTTCTAATTTTTTCAGAGTTTTGATTTCCACCAGGTTCTCTAATTTTAATAAATTTTTTACCCTTTTTTTTAAGATATGATGCTACATTATTTATATGTAAAGATTTTCCAGATCCTTCTATGCCCTCAAAAACAATTATTGGTTTTTTATACATCACCCCAGATTAAAAAATTAATTGATCTGACTAATCTGGAAAAAATATTTACCTTTTTAATGTTTTCATATGCTAACAAGTCATATTCATCGATAATTTCATCTTTATATGAAATTTTTAATTTACCAACCACATCATCTATAATAATCGGTGCTTCTATTGGTCCATTATAATTTATTGTAACTTTTAAATATCTTTTCCTTGCTTTAGGAATTGTTTTATAAACATTTTTTTTAATATAAACTTTAACTTTATCTTTTTTTCCAAGCCATACATCTAATTCAGCAATCTCCTTATCTTTATTAACAATTTGTATTAAGTCAAAATTGGTAATTCCATATGTTAAAAGTTTTGCAGATTGCTTTGATCTATCTTTTTTTGTTTCAAAACCACTAGCAACAGCTATGACTCGTCTATCTTTTTTCTTCATTGAAGATGCAAGCGAATATTTTTCATAAGCTAAGAAACCAGTTTTAATCCCATCTACACCCATGTTTTTATATAACAATGGATTTCTATTACCCTGAGTAATTGGATCTCCACCGGTTCGATCCCAGGTAAATTTTTTCTCTTTAAAATATTCATAGTAATCTGGATAATTTTTTATTAAATAGTTTGACATAATTAAAATGTCTCTAACTGTAGATAAATTGTCTGGAGCATTTATGCCTGAGGAATTTGAAAAATTTGTATTTTCCATTCCAAGTTCTTTAGCTTTTGTGGTCATCATAATTGAAAATTCTTCTTCA
>CACDCI010000011.1 GCA_902551215.1 uncultured Pelagibacteraceae bacterium
ATATAAAACTGAAAGGAATATTAATGTCTAAAGAACCACAATTATATAAATTTAAAGATATTGAAAATAGGCTTCACACACTAGAACCTGGAAAGTCTTACATAAAACCATTTGTAACAAGTAAAGTAAGTAACACTATGTGTGGGGGATTAAATTTTTTAAATAAAGTTTCTGTTCCTTGGGACTTGACATGTGATGAAATTATTTACTGTATGGAAGGAACTTTTCGACTAACGTGCGATGGTAAATCTTATATATGTAACCCAGGGGACGTGCTTTATATCCCAAAAGATAACCATATAGCTTATGAATGTGATGAAAAATGTGTAATATTCTATGCTGCTTATCCTCACGATTGGAAACAAAAAGCTGGCATTACATTTGTCCCTGGAATTGATCCAGAGGATATGCCAAAATAATTTATCTAATGAAAAATAAAATATATTACGAAAGTTTCAAAGACGCTATAGAAAGAAACAGGAAAAAAATTCCTGCAGTTCATAAAAAACTTAAAGCTGCAGGTGTCCAGTATGTAATGTCAAGCTGGATAGATTTACACGGTATTCCAAAGACAAAGCCTGTACCCATGAGTGATTTCGAACCTTTGTGTTTAGGTAAAGGTCCTCAGTTTGCCGTACATTCTATATCTTTTGTTCCAGAATTAACTCCTGCAGACTCAGACCAAATAATGTTGCCTGATTTAGACAGTGTTTATATTTGTCCTTGGGATAAAACAATGGCAATTATTTTTGCAGATCTTTATTGGGAAGATAAACCATACAATGTTTGTCCAAGACAAGCTTTAAAACGCGCAATGCAGAAAGCTCAAGATTCAGGCTACAAAGGAATGTGTGGTATTGAGCCTGAATTTATTGCAATGAAATATGGAGAAGATGGTAAACCAGTTAAAGCTATAGATAGCGATCCAATTAATGGAATAAGACCTAGAAGACAAGCATTTGGATATGATGTTGAATACTCATTAGACTCTATGCATTTTTTAAAAGAATTAATTGATATTCTTGAAGAGTTAGGATGGAATTTACATGATGTAGTTGCTGAGGGAGCCTATTCACAATTTGAATTAGATTTTCATTATACAAATTTATTAGAAATGGCTGATAGATTAGTTTTTTTAAGAGTTCTTTTAAAAGAAGTTGCAAAAAAAAATAATATGTTCATTACATTTATGCCAAAGCCTACTATAGGTGATTGGAGATCTGGAGCTCATATAAATTTTTCTATGGAAGACGTTAATAAACCTGGAAAAAATATTTTTACTGATGGAAAAAGTTGGTCTAAACAATCTAAATATGCGGTTGGTGGACTTATGAAAAACTCTGAAGCGCTAACAGCAATTACATGTTCAACAGTTAATTCATATAATGGACTGGTTCCAAGAGTTGGAGGTTTTGAAGGCGGAACTGTAACTTGGGCGCCAACTAATATTACTTATGGTCATAATAACAGATCAGCTCAATTTCGTTTACCACAAAATAGATATTGTATAGAAAATAGAGCTGCAGATATGACAATGAATGTTTACTTAGCATTGGCAATGACAGTGTCTTCAGCAATGGATGGAATTAAAAATAAAATTGACCCGGGAAAACCAACTGATCAAGATTTATATCAAATGACTGATGCAGAATTTAAAAAATTAGGAATTAAAAGATTACCAAAAAATTTAATGCAAGCAATAGAAGCATTGAAAGCTAATAAATTATCAGATGAAGTTATGGGAATTGTAATGAAAAAATCTTTTTTATCTTACAAAAATGATGAATGGGAAAGATATCATCAAGCAGTTACGGATTGGGAAGTAAAAGAATACCTTAGACTTTACTAATTAATGAAAAAATATGAAAAGTTTAACTTAGGAAATATTAAACTTTTATCTGGTAAAATTTTAAATTCAGCACAGTTAATTTATAAAACATATGGAAAATTAAATAAAGATCGCTCAAATGTAATAATTCTTCCTACATTTTATACTGGAAGCCATATTAGAAACGAAGGATTTATAGGAAAAAATAGAGCTATCAATCCAAATAAATATTTTATTGTATCAATTAACATGTTTGGAAATGGTCTGTCTTCTTCACCAACTAATGCCGTTAAAATTCAAAAGGGTTCAAAATTTCCAACTATAACATTATGGGATAATATTTATTGTCAACACAAACTTATTACCGAGAAACTAAAAATTAAAAAAATTGCCCTAGTTACTGGATGGTCAATGGCAGGCTGTCAATCATATCAATGGGCTGCACAGTATCCTAATATGATAAAAGCAATTCTTCCTTTTTGTGCATCATCAAAAACCTCTACACACAATCATGTTTTCTTAGAAGGGGTTAAAGCAGCACTTACAGCTGATAAAAAATGGAATAAAGGAAATTATAAAAAACAACCACTTGAAGGGTTAAAAGCATTTGGTCGAGTATATGCTGGTTGGGCTTTCTCTCAAGATTTTTATAGAGATAAACTTTATAAAAAATTTGGTTTCAAAAATGCAGAAGAATTACTTAAAGATTGGGCAAATGATCATGCAAAAAATTGGGATGCGAATAATCTTTTATCAAAACTTAAGACATGGCAACTAAACGATATAAGTAAAGGTCCTATATATAAAAATAATTACATTAAAGCCCTTAAGTCAATAAAAGCAAAAACTATATTAATGCCTTGTAATCAAGACTTATATTTTAGAACAGAAGATAATAAATTTGAAAAAAAATTTATTCCTCGCTCTTCTCTAAGACCAGTAGATTCTCCTTTTGGACATTGTGCGGCAAATCCAGGTAATGACAAAAATTTTGAAAAACAACTAGATAAAAACATTAAAGAGTTGCTAAATTAAGATCTTAAAAGTCATTGAAAATTTCATAGAAGAAGATTATTATAAATCAATAAAGCGATACATAACTCGTCGTAATTTCATAAGTACGAAAGTGGGATCGGTCGTCTTTAAATTAATTTTTAAAGGAGGCTTTAATGAAATTTGGTTACTTCTGTAATACTACTAACTGGACACATAAACCTTACGATAAACTTTTAGACGAAACTAGAGATATTGCAGAGTATTGTGATCAAAATAATTGGAATTCAATATGGTTTTCTGAGCATCATTTTAATCATGAAGGAATGGAGTCTTGCACAAATCCATTAATGCTTGGAACTGATGTAGCTGCAAGAACAAAAAATATTAGAATAGGACAAGCAGCAAATGTAATTACTTTTCATAATCCAATTACACTTGCAGAAGATATTGCTACACTGGACCAACTTTCTAAAGGAAGAGTTGAAGTTGGTGTTGCTAGAGGAATTTACGGGAGAGAAGCAATTAATTTAAATATTGAAGCTGATATGAAAGACCAAGCAAAAAATTTTAGACTTTTTGCTGAGACTTTAGAAATTTTAAAAAAAGCATGGTCAGAGAAATTTTTTAGCCATAAAGGAGAATTTTATACTTACCCATATCCTAATCATGTATGGCAGCACGATATGAGTCCTCCAAGTGAAGAGTTTATGAATATGTATGACAATACTATAAAAAAAATTAGCATTGTTCCTAAACCATATCAAAAACCACATCCTCCAATTCATCAAGTCGTAGATGGAATTAGATCTATCGAGTGGGCAGCACAAAATGGAATTAATGTTATTATGTGGATACCTACCGTAAAAGCTCTAAAAATAAAATTTGAAGCTTATAAGAACGCAAGATCTGAAGCAGAAAAACGAAATATTGCTATGGGAGAAGGAATATCTCTCGTAAGAGATATGTTTGTTGCTGACACAATGGAAGAGGCTAAAGAAAAAGCAGGTGAACACATGGTTAATTATATGAGATGGGTATGCCATTGGAGAGGACTTGGTAATCATATGGATCCAGAAGAAAAATTACCTGAAACTAAAGGAAAGCTAGATTTACTAAGCTATGATTTTCTTCATAAACGTAACATGTTATTTGGAACACCTGAGTATGTAATAGACAAAATTCATGAACTTAAATCAGAATTAAATTTGCAAAATTTACAAGTATGGTCCAATTTTCCTGGAGTAAAACATGAAGATTGTATGAAAAGTATTAAGTTGTTTACCGAAAAAGTAATGCCTCACTTCAAAGATGATTTAAATACTGAAGTAAAAAAAGTTTCGTGATCAAAGGAAAAAGCCTAACTGGTGGCCAAGCCGCAATTAAATCCTTAAAAAAAGAAAAAGTTAAGCACGTTTTTGGTTTAATTGGTTCAGCTACAATGGAAATGTTTGATGCTCTTTATCATGAAAAAAATATAAAATTTATTGGTGTTCGTGATGAAAGAACTGGCACGCACATGGCAGATGGATATGCAAGAGCATCTAATCAACCAGGTGTAATACTTGCTGGACAAAATGGTCCTGGTGCTACAAATTTAGTGACAGGACTTGCGCAAGCGAAAGCAGCTTTTTCTCCAGTTGTTTCAATTGCAGGGTCATATTCTACAAAAGATAAAATGGAAGATGCTTTTCAAGGTCTTGACCAACAATTTTTATTTAAACCGGTAACAAAAAAAACTTGGACAGTAAAAAATGCTAAAAAAATTCCAAAAACTTTTAGTAATGCTTTTAAATTAGCAATGTCACCCAGAAGGGGACCCGTATGTATTAATTTACCAAGAAATATTTTGGCAGATAAAGAAAATTTTAAAATCAATGAAAAAAGTCAATCTTTTGATAACCAAAACTCTACCAAAGCAAAATATAATAATATAAAAAAAGCTGTAAAAATTATTAGTAGTTCCAACAAAGCGGTTATCATCGCTGGTGGTGGAATTAAATATACATCAAAATATAAAAATGTAGTTAAATTGGCAGAATTTTTAAATATCCCAATAGTAACTGCAGCTGGCCATGGAGACACAATACCATTTAGTCATAAACTAAATGCTGGACAAATGGGTCCAAGAGGAAATCCAGTTGCATCTAAATTGGTTAAAGAAGCAAGTGTTATAATTGCTCTTGGAACAAGACTAGGATTTAATTCAACATTTTATTCTTACGAAAATATAAATAAAAGAGCAAAAATCATACAAATTGAATTGGAAAAAAGTATGATAGGAAGATATTTTCCTGTTGAAGTAGGAATTAATGGAGATGCTGCCACAGTGACAGACCAAATATACAAAGAAATTAAAAAACAAAATATTATTCTAGATATAAAAAAATGGACCAATAGTTATTTAAATGAAAGAAAAAAGTTTTTAATTAATAGAGATCAATTTAAACAGAAAAATTTTCCTATTCAGCCAAAAGGTTTGTTTAAACAGTTAAGACAAGTGCTTCCTAAAAACTCTGCAATAACTTTAGATGCGGGCACTCTTTGTTTGCAAGCTACAGATGCTCTTGAATATTATGATCCTCCATCTTTATTTACTCCTTTAGATTTTGGTTTGGTTGGTTTTTCTTTTGCATGTGGTTTAGGTGTAAAGATTGCAAAACCTAATAAAAAAGTAATTAGCCTTATGGGAGATGGGGGTTTTGGAATGACAATTTCAGAATTAAGTACGGCTGTTGAATATAAGATAAATACAATAACTATAGTCATGAATAATAAAAGTTGGGGAGCTGAAAAAGCTTATCAAAAAGATTTTTATGGAAAAAGATACTTAGGAGCTGATATTAGCAGTCCACCTTTTGATAAAGTTGCAGAGCTATATGGTGCTAAAGGTTTTAAGGTTAAAAAAGTTTCAGAAATAAACCAGGCAGTCAGAGAAGCTTTAAAAATAAATAAACCTGTAGTCATTGATGTTGATGTAGATCCAAAAGCACTATACAGTTTTAGAAGAGATAGTTTTAAACATAGATCAAAAAAATGAAATTAGAATTAAGAAAGTTTACAAAATTTATTGATAAGACATTTATTGAAGGTGGAAAAGAAGCAAAAGAACCTGTCTTACTAGTTTCTGTTGCAGCAGTTTTTAAAAATCCTTGGGATGGCCAAGGATTTGTTGAAGATCTTAAACCTACAATTTTAGATTTAGCTCCAAAACTTGCTGATATTTTAGTTCCAGAATTAATAAAAGAAATTGGTTCGCCAGATAAAATTTTAGCTTATGGCAAAGCAGGAATTGTAGGTTTAAAAGGAGAGATCGAGCATGCATCTGCATTTATTCATACTTTAAGATTTGGAAATAAGTTTAGAGATGCAGTGGGTGGAACATCTTATTTAAGTTTTACTAATACAAGAGGACCCGCAGGATCAAAAATTTCTATACCAATGATGCATAAAACAGATTCTGGTTTAAGACCATATTATCTAACACATGAATTTACTATTCATGATGCTCCATTTGATAATGAAATAGTAATTGCTATCGGTGGAGCTTCTAGTGGAAGAGCTCATGCAAGAACTGGAGACAGATACCAAGATATGAAAGAAATGGGCATTGAGCCAAAATAAATAAATGATCAATGCTAAAGACTCTAAAGATACTTTCTATATTCTAAATAAAAAAGAAAACACTCCAATAGTTTTAATTCACGGCGTAGGGCTTAATCATAAAATTTGGGAACCCCAAATTAATTCATTTAATAATACTGTTTTAGTATATGATATTTTAGGACATGGAAATACACCATTAACAAAACCACAAATAAGTTTTGATGATTTTTCATTACAATTATTAAATTTGATTGATGAACTAAAATTCGAAAAAATACATTTAGTTGGTTTTTCAATTGGTTCATTAATAGCAAGAAATTTTGCTTCCAAATATAATAATAGATTAGAGTCTTTAACTTTACTTTGCTCAGTTTTCCAAAGAAGTGAAGAACAACAGCAAATAGTTAATGATAGATTTGAATTATCAAAAAAAAGCAGATCTTTATCAAAACAAGCTCTTAAGAGATGGTTTACAGATAATCATATAAATAAAAATCCAAATATTTATGAAAAAATTTGTTCCATGCTTGAAGAAAATGATATGGAAAATTTCTTAAAAGTTTATGAGCTGTTCGTTAAACACAAAGATAATGAAATATTTGAAAATATAAAAACTAAAACATTAGTTATGACTGGAGAAAATGATATTGGATCAACTCCTGAGATGTCTAAAAATTTAAGTAAAAAAATAGCTAATTCTAAAGTTAAAATAATAAGTAATGGAAAACATCTCTGTAGTATTGAGTGTGCAGATGATGTAAATAACGCTATTAAGGAACATATAAAAAATGACTAAACTTAAACAATATAAAATGTTTATCGATGGAGAGTGGGTAGACTCTGATACTAAAAAAACTTTTGAAACTTTAAATCCAGAAAATAATAAGCCATGGGCTGTAGTTCCTGAAGCAAGTGCAAATGATGTTGATAGAGCAGTGAAAGCAGCGCAGAAAGCATTTGAAGGAGAATGGCCAAAGTTACTTCCAAGAGAAAGAGGCAAATATTTAAGAGCGATAGCAGATAAGCTTAGAAAAAACGCTGAACTACTTGGAGAAATTGAAACTATAGATACTGGAAAATTATTTAGAGAAACAAAAAAGCAAGCAAACTATATTGCAGAATATTATGACTATTATGCTGGTATGGCAGATAAAGTTGAAGGAACAGTTTTACCTATAGATAAACCAAATATTCAAGCAATCACTACGAGGGTACCAATAGGTGTTATAGCTGCTATTATTCCTTGGAACTCACAGATGCTATTAACAGTAACTAAGCTGGCCCCAGCTTTAGCAATGGGAAATACTGTTGTTATAAAATCATCCGAACTAGCCCCTGCAGTATTATTTGAATTTGCAAAATTAGTTGAAGAAACAGGAATACCGAAGGGTGTTGTAAATATTATTACAGGTTATGGTGATCCGTGTGGAAAGGCTCTAACAACACATAATTTAGTTGAAAAAATTGCTTTTACAGGTGGTCCAGAAACAGCAAGACACATAATAAGAAATTCAGCTGAAAATTTATCTGAAGTAAGTTTAGAACTTGGAGGAAAAAGCCCTGTAGCAGTATTTGAAGATGCACATCAAGAAAATGCAATAAATGGAATTACAGCAGGAATTTTTGGTGCAAGTGGCCAAAGTTGTATTGCTGGTTCAAGACTTTATTTACAAAAAGAAATTTATAATGAATTTCTAGATAAGCTTGCTGAAAGAGCGAAAAAAATAAAAATTGGTGCGCCAATGGACCCCAAAAGTGAAATGGGACCAATTAGTAATTTTAAACAATTAGAGATAATTGAAAAAAATATTAAATTAACTGTAGAACAAGGAGGAAAAATTAAATGTGGAGGTAAAAGACATTCATTCTCAAATGAAGGATACTATTTTCCTCCAACAATTATTGAATGTGACAATCATAATCTTCCAACAGCAGAAAATGAACTCTTTGGACCTATACTATCTGTTATGAAATTTGAAAATGAAGAAGAGGTAATAAATAAAATGAATGACAACCAATATGGTTTATCCTCTGCTGTTTATACAAGCGACTTTTCAAGAGGTATGAGGGTTTCAAAGGCAATTAGAGCAGGAATCACATTTGTGAATACTTATAGATTAATATCCCCATCTGCTCCATTTGGTGGAATGAAAGATAGCGGCTATGGTAAAGAAGCAGGTATTGAGTCTATAAAAGATTACACAAGAGTAAAAACAACTTGGTATTATACATCAGATAAGCCAACTCTTGATCCTTTTTCCATGAGATAAAATTGTCTTTTAAACATACAGCATTAATTATCTTAGTAATGTTCTTTTTAGGAAGTGCATATCCTATAGGTAAATTTGGTTTAAATGCGTCTCTTAATCCTATTTTATTTGGAGCTTTAAGAATGGGTATAGTTTTTTTATGCTTAATTCCTTTCTGTAAAATAAAAATTCCTCAAAAAAAATATTATCTACCTCTTTTGGGGTTTTCAATATGTATGGGTGCTGGAGTAAATATGTTTTTATATTTATCATTAGATATTGCCTCACTCTTGGCTCCTGTTACGATTGGTGCTCAACTATCAATTCCTTTTGCAATTATTTTGAGTTCTTTGTTTCTTGGTGAAAGTATAAGTTTTAAAAAATGGATTTTAATTTTTACATCATTTTTGGGCATAATTTTAATTGCGTTTGATCCAAAAATCTCAGAAGAAATTTTAGCAACATTGTTAATTTTTGCTATGGCATTTTTTTATGGCTTGTCACAAGTTTTCTCGAGATACCTCAAAGAACTCGATGTAAAATTTACTAATGCTTTTATGGGTTTGATTGGCTTTATTATATTAATTATTATTTCTCAGTTGTTTGAAGGAAATGTAATTCATCAATTAATTAATATTGATATAAGTGGATGGATTGCCGTTTTATATGCTGGAGCTATAATTTCAATATTTGGACACATGATGATGTTTTATTTATATAAATTTTATCCAGTTGGGATGGTTTTGCCTTTTTATGCTCTTTTTCCAGTTTTTGGATTGCTTCTAATTTTTTTAATTTTTAGAGAAATTCCAACACTCATAATGGTCACTGGCGGTATTATTGTAATAACTTCAGTCTTTTTACTCAATAAAACGAGATAATTTACTTATTGAAAAAATATACCAGTAAGATTTACTTTATTTTTTATAAATTGTTAACAATTAATGAGGGTACAATGAAAAAACTATTTATTGCTGCATTTATATTTGTTTCGACTTTTACAACAAGTACTTTTGCAGATATTAAAATGGGAGTTATTTTAGGATTTACTGGTCCTATTGAATCTCTTACTCCTGCTATGGCGGCCTCAGCAGAGCTTGCTTTTAAAGAAGCTTCAGATTCAGGCGCGTTATTAGGCGGAAAAAAAATCACTCCAGTAAGAGCAGACTCAACTTGTGTTGACTCAGCTGCAGCTCAATCAGCTGCAGAAGGTCTTGTTTCACAAGGTGTAGCTGCAATTATGGGAGCTGACTGTTCGGGTGTAACTGGGGCTATTGCAACAAACGTTGCGGTACCTAATGGAGTTGTAATGATTTCACCATCAGCAACATCTCCTGGTTTAACAGATTTAGCTGACAACGGTTTCTTTTTTAGAACTGCTCCATCAGATGCAAGAGGTGGACAAATTCTAGCTGATATCACTAAAGATAGAGGAATTAAAAGCGTTGCAGTTACTTACACTAACAACGACTACGGAAAAGGTTTAGCAGATGTTTATGAAGCTGCTTGTAAAGCTCATGGTATCAAAGTAACTACTGTTGCAGCTCATGAAGATGGAAAAGCTGACTATTCTGCAGAAGTTGCTACACTTGCTTCAGCAGGTGGTGATGCAGTTGCTGTAATTGGTTATCTAGACCAAGGTGGTAAAGGAATAATCCAAGGTTCTTTGGACTCTGGTGCGTTTGATACATTTATTTTATCAGACGGTATGATCGGAGATTCTTTAACTGATGCATTTGGAAAAAGCTTAAACAAATCTTTTGGTTCTCTACCAGGTTCAACTGGAAAAGGAGCAGGAGTATTTGCTAAAGTAGCAGGTGCAGCTGGTATTGATCCTACTGGACCTTACACTGGAGAATCTTACGATGCAGCAGCTTTAATCGTTCTTGCTATGCAAGCTGGCGGTTCTGCTGACAGAGCTTCAATTGCTAAAAACGTAATGGCAGTTGCAAATGGTCCTGGTAAGAAAATTTATCCAGGACAGCTTAAAAAAGCTTTAGGTTTACTAGCTAAAGGTAAAGCAGTTGACTACGAAGGTGCTACTGGAGTTACTTTTACTGATGTAGGAGAAGCTTTTGGTTCTTTCTTAGAAAAAGAAGTTAAAGGCGGAAAATTTAAAACTAAAAAACAAAGATAATCTTTAATTTAAAAACCCTAGCGTTTTATAACGCTAGGGTTTTTTTTATCTAAAATTTCAGCTCTAATAGTTGCCAAAATAATTAAAATTATAAATGGAATGCAAATTATATTCATTGTTTTCCAATTAGTTAATGCTATGAAAATTCCAGCAGATAAGCTTCCAATAGCATGAACAGAATAAACAACAAAATCGTTCAATCCTTGTGCTTTATATTTTTCCTCTTCCTTATAGGTTAAGACAAGTAAGCTTGTTCCAGATATAAACAAAAAGTTCCAACCTAAACCTAAAAATATTAGTGCAAACATATAGTTAAAAAAACTTTGTTCAAAAATACTTGCTATTAAAGTAATGCCATAAAGAAATACGCCAGCATAAATTACATTACTATGACCAAATTTTTTTATTAAGTAGCCAGTTAGTAGTGAAGGTAAAAACATTGCAGCTACATGAAATTGAATGACAATGCTTGTTTTGTTCAAGCTCATGTTTTCCATGACATGCATACTTATAGGAGTTGCTGTCATTAAAAAAGTCATAACTGCATATCCAAATGCTGATGCTGTTATAGCTTGAATGAATCTTGGTTGTGATATTAATTCTAGATAGCTTCTTCCTGTATATTTTAAATTAACTTCTAACTTTGATTTATTTTCATAAAATAAAAAAAGAATTGCTGGTATAAAAGTTAATAGAGCAAGTGCTAAATAAGATCCGACATACAAATTTTCACTAACTAAGTCTTTTGCATAATTTGCAAAGCTTGGACCTAAAAAAGCTGAAATAATTCCACCAAATAATATTATTGAAATAGCTTTTGGAGCCATATCTTTTTCTACACTTTCGGCAGCAGCAAAACGATACTGATGTGTAAATGCCATTCCAATACCAATAAAAAAGTTTGCAAAGCAAAATAAAATGAAATTTTGACCCAGTATCGAATAAGCTGCTAAAATTGAAACTAATGAGTTTCCTATTGATGCTAAGATAAAACCATATTTTCTACCAATTTTACTCATAACTTTAGTGGCCACTATCGCTCCGACTGCAATACCAACAACAGAAATTGACATTGGTAAAGTTGATAAAGATTTGATTGGACTAATGTGGGAGCCAATAATTCCACTTAAAAATACAGTCACTGGAGCTGCTGTAAAACTAAAAATTTGACTTAATGTTAATATAAAAAGATTTTTATTCATTAATGAACTCAATTAGATTTTCTGCTACTTCATTCGGTGCTTCAATTAAAAAAGAATGTTTGTATTTTGGTAAAATTACTAATTTAGAATCTTTTATTTCATTGGCCATAATTTCATTATGCTTTGGACTACAGCCACTATCATTTTCTCCTGTCAAAAGCAAACATGGTTTAGAAATATTCTTTAACCATGGAAGCATCTCCGTTTTTGCATATATTTTAAAAACATTAAGAAAGACCTCAGGATCAGTATCTACAACTTGTTTTAATCTTCTCTGAACTAACTCAGGATTTTTTTTAATAAATTCATCGGTAAACCACCTGTTGGTTAAAGTTTGTAATGTTTTCTCTATTCCATTTTTTTCCATTTCATAAATTACATTCCATACTTTTTTAGAATCCTCTTCTGATCTTCCAGCGACAGTTGATAATAAACCTACTGAAATTGTATGCTTGGGAAACTTTAGAGCATAAGCTGGCGCAATCATTCCTCCTAAAGAATGTCCTGCAAAATGTGCTTTTTCAAATTTTGTTTTTTTTCTAATTCTTTCAAGATCAAAAACTAGTTCGTCTAGGGTAAAATTTTTATGTGTTACCGGAGATTTGCCATGACCTCTAAGATCATAAGTTACTAAAGTAAAATGTTTTGATAATTTTGGTAACATAAATCTCCAGGCATCTTCTGCCGCACCTATTCCATGTGTTAAAAACAAAGGAGGTCCTGATCCAGTTATTGAATAATGACAATCAACAGCTGAAGTTGTCACCTTTTACGCTACCTGGCTGTTAGATTTATTAAAATAGGGTATTACCTCTTCACTTATACGATGCATTGATTCAATCATCTCATTTTGACTTTGTCCAAAGCCAGCGCTTATTATTATTTCGTCAACTCCTGCTTCGGCATAAATACTTAATTTATCAATCATTTCATTTGTTGGGCATATTAATAAATTTTCTGTCATTTCTTCTATGCTTTGTTCTCTGGGCAATGGTTCTATTTTGCCTTTTGTAACTTTTCCTGGACCAGTAAACATATTATCGAAGCGTTTATAATATCCGTATGCTAATTTATTTTTTTCTTTTGCATCTTTTGAATCTTTTGCAGCAAAAGCCATTCTTTGCATAGAAAGTTTTAATAATTTTCCTTCTTCACCTAATTCAGCGCAACCTTCTTTAAATGCATTCACTCTTTCTTTTAATAATTCTTTAGTTCCTGATAGAACTGTTGATTGTACATGAAAACCTCTTAAGGCTGCATTTTTTATACTATTAAGATCCATTGCAGCAATCATAATTGGTACTGGGTTACTTATGGGTCTAGGCATAATTGTTATTGGTTCAAAGTTATAGTATTTACCTTTATAAGAAACTTCTTCTTCTTTTAATAACAGCTGAAGAACATCTAAAGACTCAATAAATTTTTCTCTAGATATGTCTTTTGGAGTTCCTAGTCTTTTCATTTCCCATGCAAAAGCTCCACGACCTACTCCAAGAATTAATCTTCCCTCTGTTAAAATATCAGCAGTAGAAACTTCTCCAGCATAGGTTCTCATGTCATGCAAAGGAAGAACAGCAACACCGGTTGTAATTTTAATATCTGTTGTCAAAGTTGAAATCTTAACAGCCATCTGTAATGGAGAAGGCATCATTAAAAGATTTACTAAATGATGTTCCGGAATTGAAACTGCTTTGTAACCAAGTTTTTCTGCTAAGATTGCTTGATCAATCATATTTTGAAAATGAACTTTTGATCCAATTGATGGATCGGGCATATAGCTTGTCAAAAAATGGTTAAAGTCCATAACTTAATTACACTATTTTATATTAATTTTTTCTGGGAGTATACCTTTGGGTCTGTATCTCATGATTAATAATAAGCCTATTCCCATCATTAAAAATCTAAAATAAGGAACACTGTCAATTAAATGTAATTTAAATGTATTTGTATCAGCTAGGCCAGATGTAAATAAATTAATTAAAAATAATGCAATGGGTGCTGCTTCGATCCATAAAAACCAAACGGCAAAGCCACCTAAAATTGCACCAAAATTATTTCCACTTCCTCCTACAATAACCATGACCCATATTAAAAACGTATATCTCATTGGTCTGTAACTACCTGGTGTAAATAAACCATCATGAGTAACCATCATTGCACCAGCAATTCCAACTATTGCTGAACCTAAAATAAAAATTAACAAATGCTGTTTAACAACATTTTTTCCCATAGCATTCGCAGCTTCTTCATTATCTCTTATGGCTCGCATCATTCTACCCCAAGGAGAATAAAGTGCTTTTTGTGTAATAAATAATAAAATTATGACAACAATTAAAAAAAGTCCGGAGTAACAAATTTTTACGAATACAGAAGATGACTCAATTACTAATTGGGATAGTGCAGCTTGTTTTTCTTCTGCTGTTGAAATTAAATCTAAAACTCCTCTATTCCACTTTGCAACTAAATCTATAAACCATTGTTCGCTTTGAAGATTGACTTCATATGGAACTGGTCTCTTTAAACCGATTACATTTTTAACACCTCTAGCTAACCAATCTTCATGTTTAATAACGGCTATTACAATTTCAGAAATTAACAAAGTTGCTATTGCTAAATAATCAGCTCTTAGCCCTAACGCAACTTTACCAACAATATATGCTAAACCACCAGCAAAAAAAGCGCCTACTATCCATGAAAATATAATTGGTAATCCTAAGCCTCCTAAAAAACCTGTTTTAGCAGGTTCTACCGCTTCTATCGAATGAATTGCTGGACCTGAAACTACTCTTAAAATAATTAAACCAATAATTATTATTGAAGCTATGTAAATATTTTTTCTCTTTGATTTTTGAAAATTTTTTAAAACATAACGAATACTAAAAACAATTAAAACAATCACTAAAAGGCAAAATAACATACTCAAGCCTCCTACTTGCCAGGCTTCTCTAACGGGCGGAACTGAAACCAAAACAGCTGCTAATCCACCAAGAGCTGTATAACCCATAATTCCAAAGTTAATTAAGCCAGCATATCCCCATTGAATATTCGCTCCCATAGTCATAACTGCGGAAATTAAACATAAATTAAATATAGAAAATGCTATGTTCCATGACTGAAAAATTCCAACCAATATGATTAAACTTATCATAATTGCGTAAGCAGTTATTACATTTGCATATTGCTTCATAAAATTTTTCCTTTAAAAATACCTGAAGGTCTAAATAATAAGACGACTACCAAAATTGAGAAAGAAACAGCAAATTTGTAATCAGTAGACAACAACTGTATTAAAGAATTGGGTTCCATGCTTTCTGGAAGCACATACATAAAAAACTTTTTGTAAGCATATGTTAAAAATATTTCTGAAAAAGCTATTACATAACCTCCTAAAAAAGCACCAAAAGGGTTTCCAATCCCACCAACAATTGCTGCTGCAAATATTGGCAACATGTTATTAAAATAAGTGAATGGTTTAAAACTTTTATCTAAACCATACAAAACACCTCCAATAGTTGCTAAAATTCCTGCAATCATCCAAGTAATCATTACTACTCTTTTCGGATCAATTCCGGATAATAAAGCTAAATCCTCATTGTCTGAATATGCACGCATACTTTTGCCTGTTTTGGTTTTGTTTAAAAACCAAAATAATATTGAAACAACTATTATGGTTAAAAATATTGTTATTACTTGTGTTGATTTAATTGTTAATCCTTCATTTAATCCTGTCATTTCTTTAAATTGATTAGCTTTGATTATAAATTTTTCACCATCAAAAAATCTTCTATCAAATGGACCAATAATTATTCTGACTATTGCTTGTGTCACAAACATTACACCAATACTAACCATGGCAAGTTGAACGGGAGGACTTTTCTTTATTCTATAATAACTAAAAACAAATTTATCGATAGTCAGCATGTATAAAATCATAAAGACAACAGCTAAGGGGATGGCAAGTAAAGCTGTGGGTAAAACACCCAAACTTATTCCAAGTGATTGAAAATACCATGTAAACAAAATTGCTACCATAGTGCCAAAGGACATCATGTCTCCAGTAGCAAAATTTGCAAATCGTAGAATTCCATAAATTAATGTTACAAAAATAGCTCCAAGTGCTAATTGTGATCCATAGGCTAAGGCAGGAACAAATATATAATTTAATAATAATATTATTGCATTTAAAAAATCCATATTAAGCTCCTAAAAAAGACCTTCTAACTTCTGGATCATTTAATAATTCTTTTCCTGTTCCAGAAAATTTATTTTCTCCAGTCACTAAAACATAACCACGGTCTGAGATATTTAATGCTTGTTTTGCATTTTGTTCGACCATTAAAATTGCAACTTTTTTTTGTTTTACTTTTAAAATATGATCAAATAACTCATCCATTACTATTGGTGAAACCCCTGCAGTTGGCTCATCCAACATGAGCACTGAAGGTTTAGTCATTAATGCTCTGCCTAGAGCTACCTGTTGTCTTTGTCCCCCCGACAATTCTCCAACTAATTGTGTTTTTTTTTCATTTAATATTGGAAACAATTCATAAATTTCTTGGATAATTTTATTTAAATTTTCATTTCTTAAAAATGCTCCCATTTCTAAGTTTTCTCTAACGCTTAATCCTGTAAAAACATTTCGAGTTTGTGGCACAAAAGAAATTCCTTGTTTAACTCTGTCTTGAGGAGATAATTTTGAGATATCTTTTCCGTCTATTTTAACTGTTCCAGATTTTAAATTAAGCAAACCAAGCATTGCTCTCATGGCCGTAGATTTTCCAGCGCCGTTGGGCCCTAGGATTGCAACTATCTCTCCTTTATTAACGTTAACTGAGCAAGAGTTAATTATATTAGGCCCATCTCCATACCCACCAGTCATTTGATTTCCTTCAAAAAAGGCCATTAAATTTTCTCTTCTTTTATTTTTGATCCACGTCCTAAATAGCTTTCAATTACTTTTTCATTCTTTTTAACCTCATCAGATGTTCCTTCAAATAAAACTGAACCTTCTGCCATTACAATAACTGGATTACACAATCGACTTATAAAATCCATATCATGTTCAATCATACAGAAAGTATATCCTTGCTCTTTATTTAATCTTAAAATTGCAGTTCCTATATCTTTTAATAAAGTACGATTAACTCCAGCTCCTACTTCGTCTAATAAAACTAATTTTGCATCTACCATCATAGTTCTTCCAAGTTCTAAGAGTTTTTTTTGTCCTCCCGATAAATTGCCTGCAAGTTCATTTGATAAATGTTTAAGATTCAAAAATTCTATTACTTTAAGAGCTTTTTGCTTTATTTGTTCTTCTTCTTTTTTAATTAGATTTGGCTTGAGCAGAGCATTTGCAAGATTTTCTCCTGATTGATTTCCTGGCACCATCATTAAATTTTCAAGTACTGTTAAGTTCGTAAATTCATGTGCAATTTGAAAAGTTCTAAGCAACCCTTTTGAAAATAGTTCGTAAGAAGGAATATCAGTAATATTTTCATTATTAAACAAAACGCTGCCTTTAGAAGTTTTTAAATTACCAGCAATTAAATTAAATAATGTTGTTTTTCCTGAACCATTAGGACCAATTATTCCAGTAATAGATCCTCTTTTAATCTTTAAAGAACAATTAGATACAGCAGCTAATCCTCCAAAATATTTAGAAAGATTATCTATTTGCAGAATGTTTGGATCTGACTGCATAGAAAACTATACTTTGTTTAATCTTTTAAGAATACTATTTAATGTTTTTTCAGTTGCTTTGTAAAATCCAGCTTTTCTTAGTTCTTTAACTCCTTGTTCATTAAGACCTTTTGGAGTTTGAGATTCTTTAACTAAATGTTTTAAATCTTTTTTAGAATTTACAACTGCATCTTCAGATAAAGCAACAAAAAGAGAAGTAATATATTTTTGAGCTTTATCTCGCTTAACTCCACGTTTAACTAACCAGTTAGACATTGTGCTTAACAGCTCGTAGAACGGTGCCATCATTCCTGATGTTGACCAAAAGTTTTTTGAAAGCTTTTCATTTGTAATTTCAACAGCTGTTCCAAGTTTATTAAAAAAGTTTTTAATTTTTTTATTTGGTGGAAAAATTGGAACGGGCCCTTTTCTTAATGAAATTGGTGGTAATGGTACTGCTCTTACAATTTTTGCTTTTACTTTAACAGCTTTTTTAAGTTGAGGTAAAGTCATTGTCGAAATAAAGCTAATAATAGTTTGGCTTGATTTAAATTTTAAATGTTTAATAATTTTTTCACCTACGCTTGGAGTGACTGCTAAAAAAATCCAATTACAAGAATTAACTATTTCCTGATTGTTTTTTGCAATAATCACTTTTTTAAATTTTCTTTTAAGATTTTTAGCTACGCTTCTATTTCTGGGTGACAAAATTATTTTTTTGAAAGATATATTTGACCTACATATGCCGGTAACTACCGACGATGTTATTTTACCAGTTCCTATAAAACCTAATTTCATGATTAAGTTATATACTTAGAATTTTTTTATAAGAAAGGATAGTCCTAAAAAACCGAGAGCTAAAGATGGCTAGATAGGACTATCTAAAAGACATAGTATCAATAAGAATAAAAAATGCATTAAATTTTTTTCCAAAAATTCAAAGAATTTTTGGAAAAAAAGTCACAGAAAAAGATTTTTTATCCAAAAAATACAGAAGTAAAAAAATTGTCCAAAATGGGGTGCTTTGATATATTGAAATTTTTATTAAATTTTAAAATTAAAAAATAAAACGAGAAAAATTAAAAAAAATGTTTATATATAAACTATGAAAACAGTTACAGTCTACATGGGTCCTAGATGTGCTTTTTGTGATGCTGCCAAAAGATTGTTAACCAGAAATAACATCGCCTACAAAGAAATAAATATTGCGCTTGAAGAAGGAAAAATGGATGAGATGTTAAAAAAGTCTAAAGGTAGAAGAACTATTCCACAAATATTCTTTAACGATCATCATGTAGGTGGTTATGAGGAATTAAGAGCTTTAGAAAAAGAAAAAAAACTAAATAATTTACTTAAATAAATTAATTTTTTAATTTAAAAATTAAACACACTCCATTATTGCAATATCTTTTGCCAGTAGGTTTGGGTCCATCATCAAAAATATGGCCGTGATGACCTCCGCAATTTTTACAATGATATTCTGTTCTTGGATATCCTAAGTGATGATCTGTTTTTGTTTCAAAAACTCCAGGCAAAGATTTAAAAAAAGATGGCCAGCCTGATCCACTCTCATACTTGGTGTTTGAGTCAAAAAGTTTTACTCCACAGTTTACACAATGATAACTTCCTTCACGTTTTTCATTATTTAATTTACTAGAGCCAGGTCTTTCTGTTTCTTCTTGGAATAAAATTAACTTTTGTTCAGAAGTTAAATTTTTATTATTTGACATTGTTAATAGTTTTTTTATTTGAAAGAGTTATTCCTGCAATAATAAATAATGCTCCTAAGAAATGATAAATCATAAATTTTTCATCAAATATTATCATTGCCATTATTGCTCCAAAGATTGGCATTAAATGTAAAAAAATTCCTGCCCTGTTAGCTCCGATTAAAGAAATACCTTTAATCCAAAAAAAGAATGAAGCAAGTCCTGGAAAAATCACTACGTAAGTTAAAGTTAAATAAAATGGTTTTTCTAATTTAATCAAGTATCCCATATTCATTTCAATAAAATAAATAGGTATTAAAAATATTAATCCACATATTATGACAATTTGAAGTAGCGTAATTTGAGATATTTCATATTTTTTTTTTTTTAAAAGCGCTGAATAAATTGCCCAAGAAAACATTGCAACTATCATTGTTAAGTCTCCTTTGTTAAATTTTAAATTTTTTAGTATGTCTATGTTTGCTTTACTAATTATAAAAATAACTCCAATTAATGACAAAATTACACCAAAAATTTGAAAAAGATTTGTTTTTTCAATTTTTAATAATGATGAAATAAATATAATCCACACAGGAATTGTTGAAATCATTAAAACTCCGCTTATTACTTGTGTGTAGTATAAAGAATAATAAACAATTGAATTAAATATTGTAATACTTGTTATTCCTAAAATAATAAAAAAACCAATATTAGCAAAGATATAATCCTTTTTTTTAATTAATTCTTTAATTGTAAATGGCATCAAAATTAAGCAAGCAAAAAACCATCTATAAAAATTAAGAGAAAAAGGCGGAATTTCATAAATGCTTGCTGCCTTACCAACAATGAAATTTCCTGACCAAAAAAATGTTGTTAAAATTAGTAATAGATATGCTAAATTATTATTTTTCACTAATATATTAAAATCTTTTAGAACTATAAGGTTCTAAATTTAAGTTAGTTTTTTTGTCAGCAATCATATTTGAAATGATTTTTCCTGAAATCGCTGCTAATGTCCATCCTAGATGGTGATGGCCGAATGAATAAAATATATTTTTATAATTTTTTGAAGGTCCTATGACCGGTAGATAATCTGGCAATGTTGGTCTAAAGCCTAACCATTCATCTTCATGTTCTGGCAAACCATCTAACAAATATTTAGCATTGTTTATTAAATTTTTTATTCTTCCTTTGCTTGCTGGATTTTCCAAGCCACCAAATTCCACAGTTCCTACAACTCTTAATCCTTGTTCCATTGGTGTCATGCCAAACCCTCTATTCTGAAATACAACAGGACGTGAAATTAAATGCTCACAACCTTTAAAATGAATATGATAACCTCTTTCAGTATCTAGGGGAATTTTTTCATCTAACTTATCAGTCAATTTTTTTGAAAAAGCACCACAAGCAATTACCACCTTATCAAACATAAACTGTTGAGCTTCAGATTTTAAAGTTGGTTTTTCATTGTCAAATACAATGTCTTGAATATTCAATTTTAAAAATTTTCCATCTTTTTTTAGGAAAAGATCAAATAATTTTAAAAGTATTTTTTTTGGATTTTTTGCATGTCTGGCTTTTTTATAAAAAACTCCAGCGTGGTAAATTTTTTTAATATTTGGCTCTAAATCATGAATTTCTTTTTGGTTTAACAATTGTTGTTCTGCGC
>CACDCI010000012.1 GCA_902551215.1 uncultured Pelagibacteraceae bacterium
AAAGCAATAAAAATGATATAATCAAAATTCTTGGACCACCCTCAACAAAAAGTGCGTTCGACAATGATATTTGGATTTATATTGAAAGAAAGACAACAACAAATCATTTCTTTAAATTGTCTAAAGAAAAAATTATAGTAAATAATGTTTTGGTACTGGAAATCGACAATTATGGATTATTGGTTAACAAAGACTTTTATAATAAAGACAAAATGAATGATTTAGATTTCACTAAAGAAGAAACAAAAAGTATTATTTCAAAAAAATCTTTTGTTTATGATTTTTTATCAAGCATGAGGCAAAAATTAAATGATCCTCTTGGTAAAAGAAAAAAGTAAATTACCCCGCAATTACTGCTAGGAGTAATAATGCTACAATATTTGTTATCTTAATCATTGGATTTATCGCGGGCCCTGCTGTATCTTTATAAGGATCTCCAACAGTATCGCCTGTAACAGCAGCTTTATGAGCCTCAGAACCTTTTCCACCAAATTTTCCATCTTCAATATATTTTTTTGCATTATCCCAGGCACCACCACCAGCGGTCATTGATATTGCAACAAATAATCCAGTGATAATTACCCCTAATAACATAGCACCTACTGAAGATAGAGCTGCAACTTGACCTCCTATAGGAAGAATAACAAAATATAAAATAATTGGAGATAAAACTGGTAATAAAGATGGTATAATCATTTCTTTAATTGCAGCTTTAGTTAGTAAATCAACAAGTTTGCCATAATCAGGTTTTGCTTTTCTTTTCATTATTCCTGGAATTTTTTTAAATTGTCTTCTTACTTCAATAACTACTGCACCACCTGCTCTACCAACAGCTTGCATACCCATAGATCCAAATAAATATGGAAGCATTCCACCGACAAGCAATCCTACAACTACAAAAGGATTTGAAAGATCAAAAGTTACAATAATTCCTTCTAGATTTGATCCAGCAACTTTTGAAAAATGTTTAATATCTTCAGTATAAGCAGCAAACAATACTAGAGCACCTAAACCAGCTGATCCTATAGCATAACCTTTTGTAACAGCTTTAGTTGTATTCCCAACTGCATCTAAAGCATCTGTAGTTTTTCTAACATTTTTTGGTAAATTAGACATTTCAGCAATTCCACCAGCATTATCAGTTACAGGACCGTATGCATCAAGTGCAACTACCATTCCAGCTAATGCCAACATTGTAGTAACTGCAATTGCTATACCAAAAAGTCCAGCAATATAATTTGTTAATAAAATTCCAGCAACAATAATTAAAGCTGGAATTGCAGTTGCTTCCATCGAAATTGCTAAACCTTGAATTACATTTGTACCATGACCTGTTGTTGATGATGCGGCAACACTTTTAACAGGTCTATAATTAGTTCCAGTATAATATTCTGTTACCCAAATTAAAAATCCTGTAATAGCTAACCCCACAGCTCCACAGATGTATAAACTCATTCCTGTAAACGATTTATTAGAAATTGTATAAGCTTTTTCTAATCCTAAAACATAATCTGTAATTGGGTATAAAATTATTAATGATGCTATAGCTGTAACTATAAAGCCTTTATATAAAGCGGACATAATATTTTTAGATTTACCCAATTTAACAAAAAAAGTTCCAATAATAGATGTCAAAATACATGCAGCACCAATTGATAAAGGGTAAACCATCATATTAAGATCTCCATGAAAAAATATTGATGATAAAACCATAGTAGCAACTATTGTTACCGCGTAAGTTTCAAACAAGTCAGCTGCCATACCAGCACAATCACCTACGTTGTCACCTACATTATCCGCTATAACAGCAGGATTTCTAGGATCATCTTCTGGAATACCTGCTTCTACTTTGCCAACTAAATCTGCTCCAACATCTGCACCTTTAGTAAAAATTCCACCACCAAGTCTTGCAAAAATTGAAATTAAGGAAGCACCGAAGCCTAATGCAACTAAAGCATTTACAATTTCTCTTTCTTCTATACCAAAAGATAATAATAAATAATAATAAACCGCAATTGCTAAAAGAGCTAAACCAGCTACTAACATACCTGTTACAGCACCAGATTTAAATGCAATTGAAAGTCCTTGTGACAATCCTTTCCTTGATGCTTCTGCGGTTCTAACATTTGCTTGAACAGATACTAGCATGCCAACATATCCGGCAATTCCTGATAATGTAGCTCCGATTAAATATCCCAAACCAACTAAAATACTAAATGCAAAGCTAATTATAACGAGCACTACCACGCCCACAATTGCAATAGTCTTATATTGTCTGTTTAAATAAGCTTTAGCTCCAACTTGAATAGCAGAAGCTATTTCTTGCATCTTGCTATTACCTGGGCTGGAACTTAAAATATTTTTACCTGTAAAAAAACCATAAACAATTGACAAAAAGCCTGTTAAAATAATCAGTTGAAGTATATTTGATGCTGAAGCTTCCATAATTCCTTTAATTATTAGTTATTTAGTAAATATTAAAAATCGGACATTACAAAAAAAGGAATAAAAGGCAATGTTTAACTTGTTAAAACTTATGCGAATAACCTTTAAATTTACTTAAATTTTGCGACTTATTGCCCAGTTTTAGTGAATTTTTTTTATAGCCGTTATTTATTTTTCCAATTAATGTAATTTTTTGATTCATTTTATCTGCGATTGATTTAATTAAAAACTTTTTTTTTAACGGTGCTGTAAACAATATTTGATAATCATCACCACTAAATAAGTATTGATATATTTTTTTATTATATTTCTTTGAATAAAATTTTAAATTTTTTGAAATAGGAATTTTATTAAGGAAAATTTCAAAAGATAATTTTTGTTTATTAATAAGTTTATTCATATCAGATAATAAGCCATCTGATATATCTATAGATGTATTTGCAAATTTATTTATTTCTTTACAAATTTTATATGGCAATTTAGGGGAATAAAATTGATTAATAAAATATTTTTTTAATTTTGGGTCAATTTTAATATTATTTTTAATTGCTTTAAGACCAAGAAAACTATCACCAATATTCCCTGTAACATATATATCATCATTTAATTTAGCTTTGTTTCTTTCGATTATATTATTTGAAAACCCAATAGTTGTTATAGAAAAAGAAACTTTACTAGAATTAGTAGTATCTCCACCTGATAATTTTAAATTATATTTTTTTTGTTCTCTTTTTAAAGATTGTGAGATCAAATTTAAGTTTTTTTTTGTAAAATGATTTTTATTTCCACTACCAGAAATAAAATAAAATTCTGGTTTAACACCTTTAGCTATAAGATCAGAAATTGATGATCTTATAATCTTTTTAATTATTAAACTTGGATTTTTAAAATTAGGAAAATGAATACCTTCATTATAAGTATCAACAGATACTACTAATTTATTTTTCTTATCAAAAAAAACATCATCATTTAAATTCTTTGCACTGGGATTATTTTTAGATATTTTTTGGAAATAATTATTAATTAATTTAAATTCATCCATTATTAATTCTAATTTTCTTTGAAATTTTATCTAATATTGCATTTAAATATTTAGTCTGTGAATCTTCAATAAAAAAATTTGATGCTCTTAAGTATTCATTAATAATTATTTTTGTAGATGTTTGGGGTTTGTATAAAAATTCAAATATTGCACTTTTAATAATAATTTGAAAAATTTTGTCTAATTTCTTTAAATTAAAATCTGAGTTAAAATGATTATTTATTTCTTCATTAATTAAATCTTCTCTTTCAATTGTTCCTTTGACTATATCTTTAATAAATTTTTTAAATCTATGTTTTGAAAAAGTTAACTCTTCATCATTATTAAAATACTTTCCATAGAGTTTTTGTATTATAATTACTCTTGGGTTTTTTTTTGGACTATATTTAAATGACATTTTTAATGACTTAAAACTGAAATAACTGCTTTTGCAGCTTCACCGCCCTTTTTCATTGATCTTTTTTCTGCTTGTTCTTTATTCAAACTTGTAATTATACCATTTCCTATAGGTTTCTTATGATTAATAGATAATTTCATAATAGCATTAGTTGTTGCTTGAGAAATAAAATCAAAATGTGGAGTTTCTCCTTTAATTACACAACCTAAAGCAATAAATCCATCATATTTTTTTATATTTTTTGATATAACAACAGGTATTTCGAAAACTCCCGGGACTTGGATAATTTTATTTTTTATTCTTTCGTTATCTAAATATCTCACTGCCCACATTTCCAATTGCTTAGAATAATCTTTATAATATGTTGCGCTAACGATTAATACTTTTTTTCTCATTTTATTATTTCCTGTTTTGTAATTTTAATTCCGTAACCATCTAAACCAACAACTTTTTTTTTAGATCTTGTTACCAATATCATATTTTTTATATTTAATAATTTAATAATTTGAGCTCCAATACCATAATTTTTAATAAGTTTATCATGACCTTTTTTATAAAATTTTTTACTTTTATAATCTCTTAAAGTTTGTGAGACTGATTTAAGATTAGAGTCTCTTATAAATATTAAAACACATTCTTTATGCTTTTTGAAATGATTTAAAGTTCTATTAAATGAATTTGGTAATTTTTTTCCCATTAAATAATCTTCAACAATATTTGAAGAAACAACTCTGACTCTTGGATTTTTATTTTTTTTTAAATCACCTTTAATTAAGGCAAAGTTTTCTGATCCATCTAAAAGATTTTCAAAAATTTTAATTTTATATTTTTGATTTTTTATGAAAATTTTTTCAGCTTTTTTAAATTTAATTAATTTTTCTATTTTAAGTCTATAAGCAATTAAATCATCAATTCTACCAATTTTTAATTTATGTTTTTTTGAAAATTTAAATAATTCATTACCTTTTGCCATAACACCTTTGTCATTCATAATTTCACATATTACAGCTGAAGGATTTTTTTTAGCTAATCTTGAAATGTCAACTGAAGCTTCAGTGTGACCCGCTCTAACTAAAACTCCACCCTCTTTTGAAATAATTGGAAATATGTGTCCAGGTGAAATAATTTCATTTTTTTTTACATTAGATTTTATTGCAGTTTTAATTGTAACTGATCTGTCTCTAGCAGAAATTCCTGTAGTTACACCCTTCATTGCTTCAATTGATATCGTAAAAGCAGTTTGGTTACGTGATTTATTTATAGGTGACATTAATGGTAAATTAAGTTTTTTTGCTTGCTTACTTGTTAAAGATAAACAAATTAATCCACGACCATACTTGGCCATAAAATTTATATTTTTTTGAGATACATTAGATGCGGGAATAACAAGATCTCCTTCATTTTCTCTATTTTCATCATCAACGAGAATGTACATTGATCCCTTTTTGGCTTCTTTGATAATGTTTTCTATTGAGCTAAATTTTTTATTTTGCATTTAAATATTTCTTTACATATTTAGAAAGAATATCAATTTCTATATTGACCAAGTCATTCTTTTTGATCTTTGACAAATTAGTATTTTTTAAAGTATGGGGTATAATCCATGTTTGAAAACCTTTTTGCGTTTTTTTTGATATAGTTAAAGATATACCATTTATACCAATTGAAGCTTTTTCAATTAAATGACTTTTATCCTCATTTTTAATTATGAAATTAAACAGGTAAGATTTATCAATTTTTTTAATTAAAGAAACTTTAGCAGTACAGTCAACATGACCTTGAATAAAATGTCCTGATATATTTCTACCATATTTAAGCGGAAGTTCTAAATTTATATGATTTCCTAATTGAATATTCTTAAATTTTGATCTTTTTATTGTTTCTTTAGATAAATAAAATTCCATTAATTTTTTTTTAACATTAATTAAAGTCAAACAAACTCCATCACAAGAAATAGAAATGCCAATATCTTTTTTTGTAATTTTTAAATTAGATTTTAAGTAAAAATTAATTCCACTTTTTCTCTTAGTAATTTTTTTAACTAAACCTTGGTTAAAAATTATTCCATTAAACATTTTATTTTGAATATAAATAAACTACATCATTTCCAGTAAATGTATTTATTTTTGATTTCTTTTTATATTTAAAAGATAAGTGATTCAACTCACTGGAAACATTTAATTTTGTACTTTTGTTAAAATTATTTGAACTTTTAAATAAATAAAATTGATTAAAATGCATATTTTTTAAAAAACTAGCTGTTAAACATTTGCCACCTTCGACTAATAAATTTCTACAACCTAATGTATAAATTTTCCTTAAAATAATTTTTAAATCAAAAAAATTATTCTTATTTGTTTTTACTTTAATTAATTTAATTCCTTTATTAATTAATCGGTCAATCTTTCTTTTAGGCGCTTTTTCATAAAATATTATTGTGTTTTTTTTTTTAGAAGTTTGAAAAATATATGAAGTTTTTTTTATTGATAAATTTTTATCTAAAATAACTCTTTTCGGAGAATATTTTGTTAAACCAGTTATTCTACAATTAAGTTTAGGGTTATCATTGTTTAAAGTTTTATTTGAAATTAATATTGAATCATTTCTATAACGCAATAAATGTGTAATACTGTTTGAATGTTCAGTAGTTATTTTTTTCATTTTTTTTGAATTTATATAATTATCTCGGGAAACTGCTAGTTTACCAGTAACAAAAGGTAATTTTTTTCTTTTATTATATATATATGATTTGTAAATTTTTTGTGCATCATTTTTTAAAAGTCCATATTTAAATTTAATTTTTTTTTTTTTAAAAATTTTAATAGATTTAAACTTAGTTCTACTATCAGTATCTTCTATTGCAAATATTACTTCTTTTATTTTTGAGTTGATTATTATATTTGTGCAAGGTGGAGTCTTTCCGTAGTGAGCACAAGGTTCTAGACTAACATACATTTTAGATCCATTAAGATTTTTTTTACATGATTTAATTGCATTAAATTCTGCATGAGGTCGACCATTTAAACCTGTTTGTCCAATAGAAATAATCTCATTATTTCTGACTATAACACAGCCAACAGATGGATTTTCTCCCGTAAGTCCCAATCTGTCACTTGCCAGATTCAAAGCAAGCTGCATAAAAAATTTATCTTCTTGGGAAAATTTATTTTTTCTTAAAGACATCAATCTTATCCATGAATTGAATGAAGTCCTTTTCTTCTCTGAAATTTCTATAAACTGATGCAAATCTTATATAAGCAACAGGATCTATTTCTTTTAATCCCTCCATAACCATGGTTCCAATTGTATTGGATGAAATTTCATTTTGACCTAATTCTTCAAGTGATCTTGTAATTTTTGTAATAAATTTTTCAACAGTATCAGTGTCTAAAGGTCTTTTTTTGAGCGCTATATAAATTGATTTAGATAATTTATCTCTTTCAAAAGTAGATTTTCGTCCGTTTTTTTTAACAACCATTAATTCTCTATACTGAACTCTTTCAAAAGTTGTAAATCTCTCACCACAAACGCATAATCTTCTTCTTCTTATTGATGTTCCATCTTCTGTTGGACGAGAGTCAACTACAGAAGTTTCTCCTTTTTTGCAAATTGGACAAATCATTTATCTTAAATTTTTATATATTGGAAATTTTGAGCAAAGTTCTACAACTTCTGTTTTTACTTCATTTTCAACTTTTGAATTATCATTAGGATTAGAAGAAAGGCCTTTTACAGTTTTAGTAATTAATTCACCAACTTTTTGAAATTCCTTTAAACCAAACCCTCTTGTTGTAGCAGCTTGTGAACCAAGTCTAATTCCCGATGTAATCATTGGGCTTTCATCATCAAAAGGAATACCATTTTTATTACAAGTTATGTTTGCTTTAGATAAACTTTCTGCAGCAGAATTGCCTTTAACATTGAATGGTCTTAAATCAACAAGCATTAAATGTGTGTCTGTACCACCTGAATATATTTTAAATCCATTATTTTTTAATGTTTCAGATAAAACTTTTGCGTTAGCTATAACTGATTTTATGTAATTTTGAAATTCTGGTCTTAAAGCTTCTTGAAAACCTGCAGCTTTAGCAGCAATAATATGCATTAGTGGTCCACCTTGATAACCTGGAAATACAGCAGAATTTATTTTTTTATTTAACGATTCATCATTTGTTAAAATAATTCCCCCTCTTGCACTTCTGAAAACTTTATGTGTAGTTGAAGTTACAACATGAGCATGATCACATGGATTAGGATAACCTTTTCCAGCTACTAGGCCTGAAAAATGAGCCATGTCTACCATAAGGTATGCATCTACTTTATCAGCTATTTCTCTAAATTTTTTAAAATCTATTATTCTTGAATATGCGCTTCCACCAGCAATTATAAGTTTTGGTTTATGTTCTAATGCTAGTTTCTCTACATTGTCATAATCAATAAGTTCAGATTGTTTATCAACATCATAGCCTATAGGATTAAACCATTTACCTGACATTGAAATTTTTAGTCCATGAGTTATGTGGCCACCAGAATTTAAACTCATTCCCATAAAAGTGTCACCTGGTTTAAGTAAAGCTAAAAATACAGCTCCATTTGCTTGAGCCCCTGAATGAGGTTGAACATTTGCATATTTGCAATTAAAAAGTTTTTTTAATCTTTCAATAGCAAGTGTTTCTGCAACATCTACATGTTCGCATCCATTGTAATATCTTTTTCCAGGGTAACCTTCTGCATACTTATTTGTTAATACAGAACCTTGCGCTTCTAAAACAGCTTGAGAAACAATATTTTCTGAAGCTATAAGTTCAATATGTTCCTGTTGTCTATTTAATTCTTCTCTAATTGCTTTAAATAATTCAGGGTCTGCTTTAGATAAACTATCTTCAAAAAAAGCTTGATGTTGAGCATTTATGTAATCACTTTCACTAGACATAATTATATTTTCTTTATTCTTCTTAAATGTCTTCCACCTTCAAATTTTGTTTTTAAAAAAACTCTAATTAGATTGAATGCTTTATTTTTATTTATCAATCTTGCGCCCAATGTAATGATATTTGCGTTATTATGCAATCGTGATAATTTGGTATTATTTATACTGTAACATAAGGCTGCTCTTATATTTTTTGTTTTATTAGCTGTGATTGCCATACCCATGCCAGATCCGCATACAAGAATACCAAAACTTCCTTTGGTTGATGCTACTTTTTTTGATAATTTTTTTGCGTAATCAGGATAATCAACTGAATTTTTTGAATCTGGTCCTAGATCTAAAATTTTTTTTCCTTTTGAAAATTTTGATACTATAAACTTTTTTAAATTATAGCCAGCATGATCCGATGCAATAAAAATTTTTTTCAATTTAATTGAATTTATAAACTAAAATTAATTAAATTTATAGTCTAAAACACATGCAACTAAATGGACTCTATTTTCTTCTCCGCCATTAAATGCATTATGATATTTTAAATTATTTGTAATCCAAGCAGAACCGTCTGCTGGCATATGTTTTGCAACTTTATCAATTACCATAATAGACCCTGGATTAGTAATGATGGGTATGTGTAATCTTGGCTCCGGGTCTCTATGCCAACTTAATGTAGATCTTGGTTCTTTTAGTAGTATTCTAACTCTCCCTAATTTGAATCTTTTAGAAAGCTTATCGTAAACTTCTTTAAAATATGTATCTTTTAGATCTTCAACAAATTCTGTATAAGCAGCTTCATCAATTCTTTTTGCTCTAGAAACTTCTTTTCCTGTGCTATCAGGTCTGGTCCAATATATACCTTTGATATTTTCTCCCTTTATAGATTCAGGATTACCAGGGATTTGATTTAATGATATTCCGGCTATGTACTTAGTTCCTGCTGCGTCATCATAGTTTTTTCTTTGAAGAACAGTTTTTAGTGCATTCTGTAATTTTGATATATCGAACTTTAAATTTTCTACTTTATGAAAGTCACTAGCCATAGTATTTTTATATCTACAATATATAGTATTTTAATATATAAAACTAATGTCGCATATATAAAATTTGTTGAGAATGATTATCACTGGTAAATATCCCGCACTAAGATTGCGTAGAAATAGAAAGTTTGAATGGACAAGAAGATTAATTCAAGAATCTAATCTTTCTTCAAGTGATCTAATTTTACCAGTTTTTTTAATAGATGGAAAAAATAAGAATCAATCAATTAATAGCATGCCTGGTATTTATAGATATACAATTGATAAGCTGGCTAAAGTTGTTGATAGGGCACTTTCGCAAAAAATACCAATGATAGCACTATTTCCTTATACAAATTCTAAATTAAAAAATAATAATGGTTCAGAAGCTCTTAATGAAGATAATCTGGTTTGTCGTGCAATAAGATATATAAAAAAAAGATATAAGAATAAAATTGGAATAATGTGTGATGTTGCATTAGATCCATACACTTCACATGGTCATGATGGATTGATAAAATCTAACTATGTATTAAATGATGAGACTGTTGAAATTTTAATTAAACAATCATTACTACAAGCTCAAATGGGATGTGATGTAATTGCTCCATCAGATATGATGGATGGAAGAGTTGGTAAAATAAGAAGAAATTTAGACAAAAATGGATACCAATTAGTTCAAATACTTTCTTATGCAGTTAAGTATGCCTCTAATTTTTATGGTCCATTTAGAGATGCTGTTGGCTCAAAAAATTTATTAAAAAATGATAAAAAAAATTATCAAATGGATTATAGAAACAAATTAGAAGCCTTAAGAGAAGTTTCTTTAGATATAAAAGAAGGTGCTGATATAGTAATGATTAAACCAGGAATGCCCTATTTAGATTTAATTAGTTTAGTAAAAGAAAACTTCAAAATACCAGTTTTTGCATATCAAGTTTCTGGTGAATATGCTTTGATAAATAATGGTATTAAAAAAGGTTTGATCAATAAAGATGCTATTTTAGAAAGTCTAATATCATTTAAAAGAGCTGGCGCTAACGCCATAGTAACTTACTATGCAGATCAGATTTCAAAATTGTTAAAATAGTTAGTTAAAATTTTATTTTAAAATTTTAATAAAATCTTGTCGAGGAGCCGGGTAATTGAGGTTATTAGGTTTTAATATATTTTTTTCAAGATAGTCACCAACAAGTTTAAGACCATTTAATAAATTACTAGGGTCAAACTCATCATTATTTTTATCAATTAAAAAATTTGGTATTATTTTTTTTTCTTTATTAGATTTAACAAAGTAAGTAGTTTTATTGTCAATAACTTCTTTGTTAACTAGATTATTTAGCTCAAGATCATAACCAACTAATTTTAATAATTTTAATTCCCAAAAAATATATTCTTTAATCCAATTTTTATTGTTCAAAATTAAAAAAAAATCATTAATTAATATAAAAATTTTTGAATTTTCTTGATTTTCTACAGTCAACAATTTAATTAAATTTAAAGCTGAAGTTAGGCACATAAGCTTTTTTTTGTTGTGAAAATATAAAGGTGAAAATGCTTTTAAAATTTCAACATTAAAATAGCCGATTTTATTTGTATTTTTATAAGTATGGTTAATGTGAAGTAAGTTTCCTATCTGTAAATAATTTTTAATTTTTTTAGAAGTTGCGCCAAAAATAATTCCAGAACATTTTCCATGATTTTCTGTATAAATTTCAGCTATAATAGAATTTTCATTATATCTACTTTTTGACAAAAGAAACGCTGAATCGTTCCAAATCATAAATTTTCCAAATTTTTTAGTAACAGTGTGGCTGCTTTTTGTTGTGCATCTTTTTTTGACTTACCACTTCCAATGAATAACTTTGAATTTTTTAATTTTACTCCTACTTTAAATACTGGTTTATGCATCGGACCTGAATTGTCTAGCAATTTATAAACTGGTAAATTTTTAAATTTTTTTAATGAATATTCTTGAAGTTTTGTTTTTGAATCAATAAAGGTAACTGCACTTGAATTTATATGAACTTTCCAAATTTTTAAAATAAAATTTTCTGTTACATCAAAACCTTGATCTAAATAAATGGCACCAATTAAAGCTTCACAAGAATCTGAAATTATTTTATTTTCTATTTTAATTGGTTTTTTTTTACTATTTCCAATCAGTATAAATTTTTCCAAATTTAGTGATTTAGCAACATCAAAACATTTTTTTTTATTTACTAATGAAGCTAACTTTTTATCTAAAATACCTTCTTTTTCATCTGGATATATATCTAAAAGCTTTTTAGATATCACTAAACCTAAAACTCTATCTCCTAAAAATTCAAGTTTTTCATTATTGTTAACTCTATCATAACTTTTATGAATTAAACTTTGAATAAGAAGTTTATTATTTTTAAATTTGATGTTAATTTTTTTTTCTAATTTATTTAAATTCAAATCCATTAACTAATTTTTTTAAAGAATCTATTCATACGTAAAATATCAGGCCACTTCCAAAATTTAAATATACTTCCTTTATGATAATCAGAGGAAAAAAAAATAAATTGAGCTTTTCCAACTAGATTATCTTCATGAACATAGCCAACTTCTGATAAAAATCTGCTGTCTTTAGAGCAATCTCTATTATCTCCTAAGAAAAAATAATGTTTACTAGGAACTATAAACATATCCGAATCAACAAATGAGTATTTTTTTATATAAACAGAAATGTATTTTTTACCATTAGGTAATTTTTCCTCAAATGTATTAACAGGAAAAGTTTTTGAACCACAATATATATTATCAGTTGTTAAAATTCTTGTTTTTAAAATCTGGTTGCCATTAATATGCAAATCTCCATCTACGAATTTAATTTTATCTCCAGGTAATCCTATTAATCTTTTGATATAATCAGTCCTATTATCGGATGGAGTTTTAAAAACAACTACATCTCCTCTTTTGGGGGAGGATTTTAGAATTCGACCTTTAAATAATGGTGGACTAAAAGGAAATGAATGTTTGCTATAACCGTAAGAATATTTAGAGACAAATAATCTATCTCCAACTAATAGATTAGGTTCCATAGATGATGAAGGTATATAAAATGGCTGAACAATAATTGATCTAATTAAAACAGCAATAATTAAAGCATAAAAAATTGTTTTAATATTATCAATGTAAAAATTCTTATCTAATTTCATTTTTTTTGCAAAATTACAAATGCTATAGAATATTTTTTTTCATCAGAAATTGATAAAAAGAAATTAAAACTATTTATCTTAAATTTTTTTTTAATCATATTTTTAATTTTTTTGCTTATAAAAAATGAAGGTTTTCCTAATTTATCATTAATTATCGATATGTCTTTAAAATTAAAATCATTCCTAAAACCTGTGCCAATAGATTTAGCGAAAGCTTCTTTTGCTGCAAATCTTTTTGCAAAATAACTAGATTTGTTTTTGATATTTTTAGAAATTAATATCTCTTTGTTGCTAAATACACGATATAAAAATGATTTATTAAGTATAGATTTTTTAATTCTTGAATTTTCTACTATATCAACTCCTGTTCCTAAGATTCGCATAAGTTATTTTTTTAAAATTTTTTTTATTTTTCTAATAACATCTTTGAATCCATAAAATATAGATTCAGCAATAATAAAATGACCGATATTAAATTCTTTAATTTCATTAATTTTATTAAGAATTTTGGTAGTTTTATAATCCATTCCATGTCCTGCATGAATTTCAAGCCCCATTGAATCTCCAATTTTTGCGCAATTTTTAATTTTTTTAAATTCTTTAGAAAAGTTTTTTTTTAATTTTATTAAATCACTAATTTTTCCAGTATGAAGTTCAACACAATCAGAATTCAGTTTTTTAGACAATTTTATGTCATGTATATTTGGATTTATAAATAAACTAGATCTTATTTTTGATTTCTTTAATTTTAATATTATTTTTTTAATTTTATTTCTATTTTTTTTTAAATTTAAGCCACCTTCAGTTGTTATTTCTTTTCTATTTTCAGGAACAATACAAACAAAATTAGGTTTATTTCTTAAAGCAATTTTAAGCATTTGCATATTCGCAGCTATTTCTAAATTAAGTGGTATTTTCTTATTTCTGCAAATTTTAAAAAGATCTTTATCTTTAATATGTCTTCTGTCTTCCCTTAAATGTACAGTAATAGAATCAGCTCCAATTTTCATCGCAAGTTTTGCGGCTAAGATGGGATCAGGATGAAATCCATCTCTTGCATTTCTTAACGTAGCAACATGATCAATATTGACGCCTAATCTTTTCATTTAACAAACCTGCTACCCGGAATAATTATTGGGGTAGATTTTATGTACTCAGGTAAATTATTTTTTTTAAAAGTTGGAGCATCAATTTTTAAATGCGAAATTATTTTTTTTTTAATTTTTAAATTTTTTTTTGAAGACCTGTCTATAATACAGGCAAATCCTAAAAGTTTTGCTTTAGATCTTGTAATAAGTTTAGCACATTCAAGGCTAGATTTGCCAGTTGTGATAACGTCTTCAACTATCAATACTTTAGATTTTTTTTTAATTCTAAATCCTCTTCTAAGTTTAAATTTTCCTTTAATTCGTTCGCAAAAAATAGTTTCTTTTTTTAATAGTTTGCCTATTTCGTATCCTATTATAATGCCACCCATAGCTGGTGATAAAATTAAGTCAATTTTTTTAAAATTTCTTTTTATTTTTTTAGCCAGCGATAAGCAAATCTTATTCGCCATATGTGGAAAACTAAGAAGTTTAGCGCACTGTATATACTTAGTTGAATGAAGACCTGAAGATAAAACAAAATGACCCTCTAATAATGCATTAGTTTTTTTTAAAATATTTAAAGATTTTTTTTGTGAAAGCATATTTTTTAATTTTATTATCTTTATGTCTTATGATTTTAAACTTTAATTCTTTTTGTTTTAACTCACTAATAAAATTTGTAAAGTTTTTCAAATCATTAATGATTATATTAAAAGTAAAATTGATGTAATCTTTGGTTTTTTCGTTCATTTCAACACTTGATATATTAAGATTGTTTCCTCCTATTAAGGTTGTAATCTCACCAAGTTTACCTGGAATATCTGGTAAAGATATCCATAAAGATGTATTGTATTGTTTTATTTTGAGTGCACTAGACTTTTCCCTATATTGCCAATATCTCCTAATAGCAGCTCTTGCTTTACCTGTTTTTGTAAGTGGCAACCAATGTAAGGATGGTGAAACTTTTTTTGAATTAACAATTTTAACCATATCTCCATTTCTAAGAATAGTTTGCAAATCTTTTTCTATACCATTAATTATGCAGCCAGTAGCTGTATCACCAATTTTTGTGTGAACTGCATATGCGAAATCAATTGGTGTAGCATCTTTTGGTAATTTTATAATTGATCCTTTCGGCGTAAAACAAAACACGTTTTCTTGAAACATATGAAGTTTAGTATATTCAAAGAAATGTTCTGGGTTTTCATTTCTATCGATAATTTCAACTAAATCCTTTAACCAGTCATACTCTTTCCATGTTAAGGAATTAAATTTTTCTGAAGATTTGTATTTCCAATGTGATGCAATACCTCTTTCAGCAAACTCATGCATTGGTAAAGTTCTAACTTGAATTTCAATCGGTCTTTTGTTAGGTCCAATTATTGATGTATGCAAAGATTGATATTTGTTAATTTTTGGTGATGAAATATAATCTTTAAATTTTCCAGGTATACAATTCCATTTGCTATGAAAAATTCCCAATGCTTTGTAACAGTCTCCTATATTGTCTACTATAATTCTAAATCCAATTATGTCAGAAATTTCTTCTAAAGAAATTCTTTTTTTTTGAAGCTTCCTCCAAATTGAAAATGGAGTTTTTTCCCTTCCTATTATTTGTGCATTTAATTTATGTTGATTTAACACATCACTAAACTGAAAAGATATAGAATTAAAACTATTTTCTTTATCTTCTTTAATTTCATCCAATCTTTTTTTAATTAAGTTTCTTGCATCATTGTTTAAAACTTTGAATGAAAGATCTTCAAGTTCATCTCGAATTCTGTTCATTCCCATTCTGTCAGCTAATGGGGCATAAATTTCCATAGTTTCTTTAGCTATGCGTTCTTTTTTATCTATTTCTTTTATTGCATTAATTGTTCTCATATTATGAAGACGATCTGCTAATTTAACTAATAAAACACGAATATCTTTAGATGTTGCTAATATTAATTTTCTAAAATTTTCAGCTTTTGAATTAGTTTTAGCTTGATTCTCAAAGACTGAAATTTTTGTTACACCATCAACCAAGTCAGCAACTTCTTTGCCAAATTCATTTTTAATAGTTTCATATGTTGCATAAGTATCTTCAATCGTGTCGTGTAAAAGACCTGTAGCAATAGTTGCACTATCAAGTTTCAATTCTGTTAAAATATTAGCTACAGCAACTGGATGTATAATATAAGGTGATCCCTCATCTCTTTTTTGTTTTTCATGAGCCTTAAGTGCAAAATCATAAGCCTTGGTCAAAGTATCTGGATTAAGAAACTTATTATATGATTTTACCTTGTTAATTAAATCATTAGATTTAAGCATACATAATTATATCATTAAATTAGAGAACTTTAATAGATCTTAAATCTGTAAAGTTAAATTTTGATATCAATTCGCTAATATTTTCTCTTGATTCTGGGTGTACCCAATTTTTACAAACATCTAGTAATGGAATTAGTACAAAATTTCTAGTTTTCATTCTTGGGTGAGGAACTGTTACTTTATGATTATATACATTGCTGGATAAAGACTTTTCATTATAGTCAATAATATCAATATCACAAATTCTAGGATAATTTACTCTCATTTTTTTTCTACCTAATTTTTTTTCTATTGATTTAACTAAAGTAAATAAATTGTGTAAGTTTAGTTTGGTTTTTATCTTTACAACTATATTCAAATATTTTGGAAAATTTTTATTTGGCCATGAATAAGTTTCGTAATAATTAGAACATTTGATTATTTTAATGTTATTGGTTAAGAGCAATAATTTAGCTTTTTCAATATTTATAACTTTAGATCCAAGGTTAGATCCGATTGCTAAATACACTATTTTAACTTGATTTTCTGAAGTATCTTGCTTTTTCACGATTCCAATCTCTTGTTTTTTTTGTATGACGTTTGTCATAGTGCTTTTTACCTTTAGCAACTGCTATTTCAATTTTGGCTTTTCCTTTTTTAAAATACATTTTTGTAGGTATTAAGGTAAAGCCGTCTTCATTTATACTTCCAATTAATTTCTTTATTTCTTTCTTATTTAATAATAATTTTCGTTCTGAGTAAGGATTGTGATTAGAATAACTTGCTTCTTTATAAATCGGAATATGTGAATTAATTAAAATAATTTCACCATTTTTTTCTATAGCATAAGACTCTGCAATATTTATCTTTCCAGATCTTACAGATTTTATTTCTGATCCTTTTAATACAATTCCAGCTTCAATTAATTCATTGAAAAAATAATTAAATCCAGCTTTTCTGTTTAAACAAATTATTTTTAAACCAGCATTGGTTTTACGTTTCATTTGCTAAATTAATTTAGCTAAAATTAATGATTTTTTAACTTCATCTTCAGTTTTTTTTGTAATTCTAACTAAAGGTAAACGAACCTCATCATTGCACAAACCTAATAATTTAGCTGCGTATTTAACTGGACTTGGATTGCTTTCTATAAACATTGATTTATGAACAGGTTGTAAAATTTTATCAATTCTTTCTGCTTCTTTATATTCATTGTCACTTTTAGAAAGTGAAAATTTTTGAAAATCTGAACATAACTTTGGTGCTATATTTGCAGTAACACTTATAGCTCCAATTCCACCGCGTTTATTAAACTCAAAAGCGTTATCATCATTTCCTGTTAGCTGTATAAAATCATTTCCCATTTTTTTCTTTTGTTCATCTACTCTATCTAAAATTCCAGTTGCATCTTTAACTCCGACAATATTTTTTAGTTCAAATAATCTTGCCATTGTATCTACAGTCATGTCGATTACAGATCTTGATGGAATATTGTAAATAATTATAGGTATGCCACAAGAATCATTAATTGCTTTATAATGTTGATAAAGACCTTCTTGCGTTGGCTTGTTATAATAAGGTGTAACTACTAATGCGGCATTTGCACCTACCTTCTCGGCATGTTTAGTAAGTGAAACTGCTTCAGTAGTTGAGTTAGATCCTGTTCCAGCAATAACTGGTATGGCACCATTGCTTTCTTTTATGCATATTTCAATAACTTTCTGATGCTCATCATGATTTAGTGTTGGAGATTCTCCTGTAGTACCCGCAGGGACTAAGCCATTTGTTCCATTTTTTAAATGAAAATGTATTATTTTAATATAAGACTCAACATCAAGCTTATTATCTTTAAATGGCGTTATTAAAGCAACATTTGATCCTTTAAACATAAATACTTATAACATAGTTTACAGATTCATTTAGTAAATTTATGTCAAATAAAATATCATTTTTTTTAAATATTATCATAATATTTTTACTATCCTGTGTTTCTTCTAATTCAGAAGAATTAAAAATTCTTCCTTTAAAAAAACCTATTTTAAGCAAAGAAATAATAGAAAAGAAAATAACTCAAAATATTATTAAGCCCAAAAAAAAGCCTAAAAAAAAAATACTATCTAAAGAAAAATTAACACCTCAAGAAAAACCAAAAAAAAAGATTGTTAAAGAAGAAAAAACTAAACCTAAAAAAAAGATTGTAGCTGAAAAGAATAATGGAGGGTTGATTTTACCTAGAAAAAAACCTTTAGTAGTAGAAAAGAAAATATCAAAAGCAAAAAAAAAATCAAAATATTATAGAAAAAAAGATTTTGCACTAGCAAAAAAAGCTATTACTGAAATGGAGAAAAAGAAATGGTTTAAAGCATTATCTATTTCTAAAAAAGCTAAAGATAAATCAATATACAGATTTATTCAATGGAAACATCTTCTTACAAAAGGAAATCAAGCTAGTTTTTATGATTATCAACAATTTATAAATAACAATAAAAATTATCCAAGGATTAACAGATTAAAATATTTAGCAGAACATAAATTATCTACAAAAAAAATATCACCTAAAAAAATAATTAAATGGTTTGATGGACAAGAGCCATTAAGTGGATTTGGTAAATTGATTTTAGGTGAAAGCTTAATTGCTGAAGGTAATTATTCTGAAGGTGTTAAATTAATTAAAGATGGATGGATAACAGCAAATTTAAGCCGTTCTGATATGAAATTTTTTAGAAAAAAATACAAAAAATACCTTAAATCAAATGATTATATTAAAAGAGCAGATCATTTAGCTTGGGAAAATAAATATTGGGATTTAAAAAGAATGCTTAGATATTTACCTGAAGATGAACAGTTGCTTTATACGGCAAGACAATTATTAATGAGCAAATCTTATGGTGTTGATAATGCTATTAAAAAAGTTCCTAAGAAATATATAAATAATGCAGGATTAAATTATGACCGTCTTAAATGGAGACGCAAAAGAGGAAGAGTTGACGGATCATTAGAGATACTACTTAAAATTAAAAATAATAAAGAATATTTAGTAAGACCAGATAAATGGTGGAAAGAAAGAGCAATTATTTCAAGATCACTTATTTATAAGAAAAAATATGCATTAGCCTATAAAATAAGCAGCAAACACGCTCTTGAGGATGGACCTGAGTATGCAGAAGCTGAATGGATGAGTGGTTGGATAGCATTAAGTTTTTTAAACGATCCAATATTAGCAGCAAAACATTTTAGAAATTTTTATAATAATGTTGGTTATCCCATAAGTTTATCTCGTGGAGCATACTGGCTTGGCAGATCTTATGAAAAAATGAACAATGATAAAGAATCTTATAAGTGGTATAAAGAAGCAACAAAATATCTTACTACTTATTATGGTCAGTTAGCTCATTTGAAAATTAAACCAAACGAAAAATTTGAGCTAAGCGAACAATTTAAAGTTGATGGTAAAATTAGAAAAAAATTTTATGAAAAAGAGCTAGTTAAAATTATTTTTTTATTAGATGAACTTAATAAAGATAAATATACAAAAAATATTTTAAAACATTTAGCTTCTGAAAATATTGCTAATGGCAGTGAAATTTTAGCTGCTGAATTAGCAACAAATATTTCAAGATATGATTTTGCTATACAAATTTCAAAACAAGCTTCATATGAAAAAAGATTTCACAATGATTTTAATTATCCAATAATTTCTACTCCTAAAATTATAAATGGTCGTAAAATTCCTGAATCAGCATTTATATTATCTATTATAAGACAAGAGAGTGAATTTGATTTAAGCGCACATAGTCATGCTGGTGCAAGAGGATTAATGCAATTGATGCCTTACACTGCTAAGTTAGTTGCTAAGCAAGCTAAAATGCCATATTCAAAATCTCGTTTAACTAGAGATCCAGAATATAATATTAACTTAGGATCGCACTATATGGCTGGATTAATTTTAGAATATGATGGAGCTTACCCATTTGCGATAGCAGCTTATAATGCTGGACCAAAAAGAGTTCGCTATTGGAAAAAAATTAATAAAAATCCGCAAAAAAAGCAAATCAACTATGTTGACTGGATAGAA
>CACDCI010000013.1 GCA_902551215.1 uncultured Pelagibacteraceae bacterium
AAATGATTTGTTTGGCAGACGATTCAGGATTAGAGATTAATATTTTAAATAAAAAACCAGGCATCTTTTCATCTAGATGGGCAGGGGCAAAAGGTAATTTTAACTTTGCAATAAAAAAAGTATTTAATGAGTTAAAAAAAAAGGATCCAAATTGGAAAAATAAAAAAATTTTAGCTCAATTTATTTGTGTTTTAACTTTGTATTGGCCTAATGGTAAATTTGTAAACTCAGTAGGAAAAGTAAAAGGTCATATTTTAAATAAAAAAAGAGGTAATAATGGTTTTGGCTATGATCCAATTTTTAAACCTTTAAACAAAAAACTTACCTTCGGTGAAATGAAATCTAAAGATAAATATAAAATAGATCATCGTTTTCAAGCCTTCAAAAAAATTAAAAAATTTTTTTAAAATTATTATCTTCAACTTTGTAAAAGTTAAGGGTGTGATTAATTTTATTATCCTTTACTTCAAATATACCCATTTTTCCTTTAAACATATTTTTTTTTAAAAACATTTTTTTATCAATAATAAAATTATTTTGAAGCGCTAAGTAATAGACTAGTCCAATTAAATCATAACTCAAAAATGATAATTGATTGGGATATTCCTCAAAAGTTTTGTGATAAGTTTCTATAAACTTATCATAGTTTTCTTTGTTGATTGATGGAAAAAATATTGGCTGCAAGTTTTTTTCTTTAAGCAATGATTCATCAAACCACTGATTCAAAGTTACAAAATAAATTTTTTTTGGAGAAACATCAGTGTACAAAAGCGAAGTTATAATGCTTTTTAAACTTTCATCAAAATCTGCTATTACAACAGATTCAAAACCTATTTTTCCAAGTGTATGTCTTGTTTCAAGTTTTTTAATTTTTTTCTCTTTATTTTTTTCATTAGAGTTTTTTAATCTTTTTATTTCGTCCTCAAGGTTTTGTTTCCTAATATGATATTTTGTTATTTTTTCTATTTGATTTGTCAGTTTAGTTGGATCAGAATCATAATAGAAAACTTCTTTGATTTTAATTTTTGATTGTTTAATAGATTTTTCTATTTCTTCTTTGTAATTTTCTTTAGGTATTAAAAAAATTGTTTTATTAATTTCATTTAATTTTTGAAATTTTATTATTGTTTTAAGTTGTGAATTTGAATTTATTCCTGCGCTAATAATATTTTTTGGATTATTAATAACTTTATTTGTTAATGATAAAAAAGTTACATCTTCTAATTCATCTAAATAAATTAAATTTTCATTAAAAACTGGTCCTATAATTATTTTAATACCACTTTCGTAAAGTTTTTTAGCATTTTTTAAAGTTATTTCTGGATTTGAGGCTGTGTCTTTAGGAAATATTTCTATTGATGAGTTATTAATTTTATTTATTGCAAGTCTGACAGATTTAATAATTGATTTACCAATTTCGCTATTTTCTCCCGTTATTGGAACCAAAAGTCCAATTTTAATTTTTTCTTCTGCTGATATTTTTTGATTGATTAAAAATGAAGTTATACAAAAGAAAATTATAATTTTAATAAATATTTTCATTTTAATGTTATTATTATAATGATTATATTTTAATGATTCCACAAAGAGACAAAAAAATTAATGAAATAAAATATGGTTTATACGTTGTATCTACGCCGATTGGTAATTTAAAGGATATTACTTTAAGGGCTATCGAAATTTTAAAACAATCAGAGTTCATACTTTGTGAAGATACTAGAGTTTCAAAAAATTTATTAGAAAAATATAACATAAAATCCAACTTAATTTCTAATCATAAGTTTAATGAAAAAAAAAATATAAATAAAATTATTGAAATTTTAAATTCTAAAAAGATTGTATCAATTATTTCTGATGCAGGGACTCCTAGCATTTCTGATCCAGGTAAAATTATAGTAAATGCATGCATTAAGAATAGCATTAATGTTTATCCAGTACCAGGTCCATCAGCAGTAACGGCCGCAGTTTCTATTAGTGGTTTTTCTGAAAAATATTATTTTTATGGTTTTTTTCCTCAAAAAAATAAAGATATTAAGGAAGATTTTAAAATTTTATCAAATTTAAATTGTTCAATTGTATTTTTTATTTCACCGCAAAAAATTAATAAAGCAATTAAGATTATTAAAAATTTTTTTTCAGATAGAAAAATATTAATTTGTAGAGAGATTTCCAAGTTTTATGAGGAACATATAAGAAAAAATGTTACTAAACTTGAATTATTTGATAAATTACCTAAGGGTGAATTGACAATTGTTTTGTCTGAAAAAGTTACTAATAAAAATGTTTACAAAATTCTTAACGAATCAGATAAAAAAAATATTAAAAAAATGATTAAAACTTTAAGTATAAAAGATATTATAGACTTGCTTAGTCAAAATAAAAATATTTCTAAAAAGGAAGTATACAATTATTGTTTAAAGTTAAAAAATGAAAAATAATCTAATATTAAATTTTTTTATTTTATTAATTCTTAGTGGTTGTGTCGGAACAGGTTCAAAAGGTGTTTTTGGAACTGGAGTTAGTATTGCTCTAGATCCAAGATCGCTAGGTACTCAAATAGATGATTCAATAATGCAAAAAAATTTAATAACAAGATTAACACTATTAGATAAAAAGTATTTTTTATCAATTAATGCTAAAGTTTTAGATGGAAGAATATTTTTGACAGGTAAAGTAGACAATCCGGAAGAAAAACTTCAAATTACAAAATCAGCCTGGGAAACAACTGGAGTAAGATCTGTAAGAAATGATATTAAAATTAAAGAAGAATTCAATTTTAAAAGTTCAGCAAAGGACATACTAATTACTTCACAATTAAGAACAGCGTTAGTATTAAACAAAAATATAAAATCAGCAAATTATAATATTGATACTTATAAAAAGAAAATTTTTATATATGGAATAGCTAATACTTCTGATGAAAGGAAAGAAGTAATTAATGAAGCAAAACAAATACTCGATGTCAAAGATGTAGTTGCTAGTATTTTGTTAGTGGAAGATTTAAGGATTCAGAAAGATTAATTTTTCTTACCATAATTAATTACACCTGCAGAATAAGCAGCAACTGAAGCTAAGTTAAGGATATCTGATGTTGAAGATCTTAAAGGTGCAATTTCAATTGGTTGGCCCAGTCCAATTAATAAAGGACCAATAACTTTTGCACCTCCTAGCGATTTCATCATCTTATATGAAATAGCAGCACTATGTTGGCCAGGCATAATTAATATATTTGCATTTCCTACAATTCCTGAAAAAGAGTATAATTCTTTGTATTCTTCATTTAAGGCCACATCAGGTTGCATGTCACCATCAAATTGAAAATCGACTTTTTTATCTTGTAAAATTTCCACAGCATCTCTTATGTGTTTTGTACTATTTGTTGCTGGTTGTCCAAAAGTAGAATGTGATACAAATGCAACTTTTGGATCAAAACCAAATAGCCTTACAACTCTAGCAGATGAAATTGCTATTTCAGTAAGTTGTTCTGCAGTTGGATTTTCGTGTACACTTGTATCTCCTATAAATACAGTTTTACCTTTATTAACAACCATATTTAAACCAAACATTATTTCTCCTGGTCTTGTGTCTACCACTTTATTTATTTTTTCTAATGAAGTTGCATATTTTCTAGTATTTCCAGTGACAGCACCATCAGCATCACCACATGAAACCATACATGACGTCCATATAACTCTGTCATTTCTTACTAGTCGATCACAATCTCTTTCTAATAAGCCTTCCTTTCTCTGTAATTTTTTAAATAAATAGTTTGAATATTTCTCTCTCTTTTTTTTGTCATTTGAATTAACTATTTCAATATTAAAATTTTCACTGTATCCAATATTTTTTAGTTGCTCTTTTATTTTATCTTTTTTACCTATCAATATTGGAATTCCTAATTTAGTATTTTTAAATGCAATTGCGGCTTTTAATGTATTTTCATCTTCACCATCTGCAAAAACAATTCTTTTTTGTGTTTTTTTAATTTGAGAGTTTATTCCTTGCATAATTGTAACAGAAGGATCAAGTCTTTGTTTAAGTTGATCTCTATAAACTTCAAAATTTTTTATTTCTTTTCTTGCAACACCACTTTTAATTGCTGCTTTCGCAACAGCTACTGGTATTTCACTTATTAATCTTGGATCAAAAGTCGAGGGAATAATATATTCTTTGCCATATTTGGGTCTCTCACCTCCCATTGCTGCAACCACTTCATCGGGAACATCTTCTCTTGCAAGAGCTGCAATTGCTTGTGCAGCTGCAACCTTCATTTCTTCATTTATTGTTTTTGCCCTAACATCTAAAGCTCCTCTAAAAATATATGGAAAACCAATTAAATTATTTACTTGATTGGGATAGTCGGATCTTCCAGTTGCTACAATTGCATCTTTACGAACTTCTTCAACTTCCTCAGGTGTAATTTCTGGATCAGGGTTTGCACATGCAAAAATAATTGGATTTTTGGCCATTTTTTTTACCATTTTTTTTGATAAAATACTTTTAGAAGACAATCCTAAAAAGACATCGGCGCCAATGATTACTTCATCTAGAGTTCTTTTTTTTGTTTCAACTGCATGTGATAATTTCCATTGATTAAGATTATCTCTACCTCGATAAAGAACACCTTTACTATCAAGCATTATTATATTTTTTTGTGGAACACCGGTATTTTTTAATAAATTAGTACAAGCCACAGCTGAAGCTCCAGCACCATTCACAACTACTTTAATTTTTTTTATTGATTTTTTTGATATATCAAGTGCATTAATCAATGCCGCGTTAGTTATTATTGCAGTGCCGTGTTGATCGTCATGAAATACTGGAATATCTAATATTTCTTTTAATTTTTCTTCAATAATAAAACAATCAGGTGCTGCTATATCTTCTAAATTTATTCCACCGAAACTTCCTGCAATATTTTTAATACTTTTTACAATCTCATTTGGATCCGATGAGTCAATTTCAATATCAATAGAGTTAATATCTGCAAATCTTTTAAATAATACTGCTTTTCCTTCCATGACTGGTTTTGACGCTAAAGCTCCCAAATTTCCCATTCCTAAAACTGCGGAACCATTACTTATTACAGCTACTAAATTTCCCTTGCTTGTATAATCATAAGCAGCTTCTGGATTTTTTGATATTGCTCTTACAGGCGCTGCAACACCAGGAGAATAAGCCAGAGCTAAATCTCTTTTTGTTGTCATGGGCTTTGATGAAATAATCTCAATCTTGCCAGATTTATTACTATTATGAAAATCTAAAGCTTCTTTATCTGTGTAATGATCAATTTTTTTTTTCTTCATTTAGGATAATTAGCTATACAATTGGAGCAATTTTAAGACTAATATGATTTATGAACCTTATTAAGTCAACAGCCACATTTAGTTTTTTTACAACAATTAGCAGGATATTAGGTTACTTAAGAGATATTTTAATTGCCATATTTCTAGGGTCTGGTCCACTTGCTGATGCTTTCTTTGTAGCATTTAGAATTCCAAATACATTTAGAAGATTATTCTCTGAAGGAACTTTTAATGCAGCTTTTGTACCAAGCTACGCATCAGAGATAGTAAATGGAAAAGAAGAATCAGAAAAATTTGCAACAAATATATTTAGTTTATTAATTTTAATTTTATTTTTTTTAGTTTTAATTATTGAAATATTGATGCCGTTATTTGTATTCCTTATCGCACCTGGATTTAGTGGCAGTGAAGAAAAAATGAATTTAGCAATTAGTTTGACAAGAATAACTTTCCCTTTTTTATTTTTTGTTAGTTTATCATCTTTTTTTTCAGCAATATTAAATTCTCATAATAGGTTTGCAATTGCAGCAGCAGCTCCAATAATTTTAAATTTTTTTTTGATATCTGTATTATTTTATGGAAATATTTTAGGAGATAATCTTGTTTATTATTTATCTTATTCTGTAACTATTGCAGGTATAGTTCAATTTTTATTTTTATATAAATATGTAAGAAAATTTTATTCACCTAAATTTTTATTAAAATTTTCAATTGATGAAAAAGTAAAAAAATTTTTTAAAAAACTTTTACCTAGTATTTTTTCTTCAGGCGTAACTCAAATTAATATTTTAATTGGAACTATTATTGCATCATTTCAAGCTGGTGCAGTTTCTTATCTTTATTATGCAGATAGAATTTACCAAATAAATTTGGCAATCGCAGGAATAGCGATCGGAACAGTAATTTTGCCAAAACTTTCTAAATATATTCAAAATGAAGATAATGAGAAAATAATAATGATACAAAACAAGGCATTAGAATTAAGTTTATTTTTAAGCATTCCTGCCACGGTAGCTTTATTAATAGCTTCAGAACAAATTATATCAGCTTTGTTTGGTTATGGCTCTTTTGATGAACAAGGAGTTAAAAATTCTGCAAAAGCATTATTTTATTTTGCATTAGGCTTGCCAGCCTTTTCATTAATAAAGGTATTTTCAAGTTTTTTCTTTGCAAGACATAATACTAAACTACCATTTTATATTTCATTAGTTTCAGTTTTATTAAATATCATTATTAGTGTTATTTTTTTTAAAAAAATTGGATTTATAATTATTCCTATCGCAACGACTATATCATCTTGGTTTAATTCTATTTTATTATTTATTTTCTTAAAAAAAGAAAATTTATTTAAATTTAATTTAATTTTTTTCACTAGATTTATAAGGATAATTTTTTCTGTGATTATTATGGGCTTTTTCTTTAATTATTTAATTATTTATTTTGCATCGAATCTGGCTTTTGAACAAAGTTATAAATCAGCTTATCTAGTTGGATTGGTATTAGTTGGATTAATCTCTTATTTGTTGGTTGCAGTTTTGATCAAGGCTTTTAAAATTAGTGATATTAATCTAAAGTATTAACTTTATGACTAAAAAAATTTTTTCAGGAGTTCAACCTTCGGGGAATCTCCATTTAGGTAATTATTTGGGAGCAATAAAAAATTTTGTTGATCTTCAAAATCAAAAAGAAACAGAGTGCATTTATTGTATAGTGGATCTTCATGCAATTACAGTAAAACAAGAACCAAAAGAATTAAAAAAAAATATTAGAGAAACTTTGGCAACTTTTATTGCTAGCGGATTGAATTACGAAAAAAGTATAATTTTTAATCAATCATCAGTTACTGCTCATGCAGAAGGAGCTTGGATATTAAGTTGCACTGCAAGAATGGGATGGTTAAACAGGATGACACAATTTAAAGAAAAAGCTGGAAAAGATAAAGAAAAAGCTAGCGTTGGACTTTATGCTTATCCAGTGTTAATGGCAGCTGACATACTGCTTTATGATGCAACCCATGTGCCAGTTGGCCATGATCAAAAGCAACATCTTGAGCTTTGTAGAGATATTGCTCAAAGATTTAATAGTGATTTTAACGTCGAAGATTTTTTAAAAGTTCCAGAACCTTTAATTCAAAAAAATTTTTCTAGAATTATGAGTCTTAAAGATGGTATGAAAAAAATGAGTAAATCAGATCCATCAGATTTAAGTAGAATTAATCTTACTGATGAAAAAGATTTAATAGTTAATAAAATAAAAAAAGCAAAGACAGATAATATGCCTATGCCAGCTATTGAAGAAAATTTAGAAAAAAGACCAGAAGTTGAAAACTTATTAGGAATTTATTCGAGTTTATCAAATCAAACTTTAGATCAATCAAAAAAAGAATTTGATGGAAAAAATTTTTCAGATTTTAAAGAAAAACTTTCTGATTTATTAGTTGAAAAAATTACTCCAATTTCAAAAGAAATAAAAAAATTATTAAATGACAGCAAAAATTTAGATAATATTTTATATGATGGGTCACAAAAAGCTGATAAAATTGCATCAAAAAAGATTAAAAAAATAAAAGAATTAATAGGTTTTTAAATTATTATATAAAAAAAATGTTTATTCAGACACAGGAAACTCCAAATCCAAATTCACTTAAATTTATTCCAGGAAAAATAGTTTCTAATTCTGGATCATTTGAAATTAATAGCAAGGATGAAGTGAATAATGATTTGATAAGAAATATCCTTTCAATAAATGGTGTAACAGGAATTTTTTTAGGAAAAGATTTTTTATCAGTAAATAAAAAAGAAAATATAAACTGGAAAGATTTAAAGCATATTGTGATTTCATTTATTAATGAACATTACTCCGATGGAAAAGAATTTATTTTTGATAAAAAATTAGACGATGAAAAACAAAATGATTTAAATGAAATAGAAAAAAGAATAATAAAAATTTTAGATGAAAAAATAAAGCCTGCAGTTGCAAGAGATGGCGGTGATATAAAATTTAAAGAATTTAAAAATGGAGTGGTTACAGTACAACTTCAAGGTAGTTGTTCTGGTTGCCCAAGCTCAACAATTACGCTAAAACAGGGTGTTCAAAATCTTTTGCGTCACTATATTTCTGAAGTAAAAGAGGTTATCTCAATTTGAAATTATAATTATTTGATGTATAGGTAAATAATGAGCAAAAATAAGAAGTTAAAGCTAAATCAAATCAAAGAATTTTTGCTAAGTAAAGGCTTTATTGTAATTAAAAAAAAAAAAATAACTTTTATTAGTGAAGAATTAAGAAGTTTATATTTAACTACTTTATGTAGTTTTGCTATTATTATTTTTTCTTTTTCTCTTCCTGTAATTATTGAGTTTAAAAAAAATACTTTTAATGTTTCAAAAGAAATTGAAAATAATTCTAAAAGTAATTTTGAAAGAGTTTTGGATGGAGAAACTTTAAAAAAAACCTCCAAGTTAGATGAAGGTCTTAACTTAAGAAATTTATTTGATGATGTATTTAAATTTGATGATCTACCCAGTGACACAGTAAGATTAAGCGCTTCAACAATTCAGCAGTTATTTAAAGAAACTAATTATAATTTAAAAGATGTAAGAAAAACAAAACTTGTAAAACCAGTGAAGCTTTCACTTCTTCCCAATGAAATGAAAAAAATTGAAAATACTAAAAAAAGAAAAAATCTGTTTATACAGATTATTTTACCCTTAATTATTGAGGAAAATAATAGAATTAAATTAGATCGTAAAAAATTATTTACCATTTTAAATAAAAATCATAATTCTAATTCTGAGAATAAATGGTTAAATCAAAAATTTGAACAATATGGAGTTCTTAATAAAGACTTATCTACTTTGAAAGTGAGAATGGATACAATTCCTGTATCTTTAGTTATAGCTCAAGCTGCAAAAGAAACCGGCTGGGGAACTTCAAGATTTGCACTAGAAGGAAATGCTTTATTTGGTCAGTGGACTTGGTCTGGAGAAGGAATAAAACCAGCTGATGCAGACAATGATGCTACTCATAAAGTTATGAAATTTAAAATTTTAAAATCATCAATAAGAGCATATCAAAGAAATTTAAATACTCATTCAGGTTATAAAGAATTCAGAATGGCAAGAGCTGAGTTAAGAGATAATGGAAGAAATTTAGATGGTATAATTCTTGCAACTTATTTAGATAAGTATGCAGAAACTGGAAAGGAATATGTAAAAATTATAAAACAAATAATTAAACAAAATAATTTAACAGATTTTGATGATGTTAAGTTACTTCCATCTAGTATTCAATTAAAGAATCTTATTTAATCAGTTTTTACAGAAAATTGAATACCAAACCATCGCCAAATACCATCATCATTTAATGAGCAATTTATTCTTCCTCTGCGAAACAAAAATTTATCTCTAAATTTAATTTTTAAAATATTATTATTAATAGATGTATAAGATTTTTCCCATTTGTTACCTTCATCAGAAAAACAATTGATATTTTTGAGATTTTTTTGATCTTTAAAAAATTCAACAGAGAAATCTGGTGGATTATTTTTATTACTTACATATTTTTCATTTGGAAGAAGTTTTTTAAATTGCAATGGTTGTAAATTAATTAGAAATTGGAATCTTTTAAGATCACCATATTTTTCATTAATTGGAAACCGTGGTAATTCAAAAATATCTTTATTTACGTCTATTACTCCAGAATGTTGTCCAAAAGAAAATTTAAAATTTTGTGAAATATAATCTTTAATAAAATTACTATACTCGCCAAATGGGTAGGAAAAAAATATAGGATTATAGCCAAGTTGTTTTTTGAAAATTTTTATTGATTCACTAATATCATTTAAAAACTTTTGTTCTTCAAAATTAACTAAATAATCATGTGAATGAGAATGATTACCAATATATGCAAATTTTTCTTTTTCAACTTCTTTTATTTGATCCCAATTCATATAACCAAAATTTCCAACAGCTTCAGTTGATATAAATAAAATAAAGGGTATTTGGTTTTTTTTCAAAAAAGGCCATGCATTTTCATAAAAAGAAGAAAATCCATCATCAATTGTAATTAAAATTTTTTTTTCTCTTTTTGGTTTTTTGAAATTTAAACTAAATTCTTTTGGATCATAAAAATTGTATTTATTATCTTTTATAATTTTTATTTGTTCTTTAAAAATATCCATTTGAACATTAGTAGAAGGATATTTGTTTTCATTAAATCTATGATACATTAAGGCAAGTGTTCCCATGTCATCAGAATAGTATTTGATATTATTTTCTTCTGCCTTAGAATTAGAATTTAATAATATTAATATTATGAATAAATTAATTATAGATGCCGCTACAGATAAAATTTTTTTATCACTCATTATTGATAAAAATATTTATACCTGTAGTCATGAGAATAGCAAAAGTAATTTTGAAAAACTTATTATTTTAATTAATGATTTTTTAAATAAAAATAAAACTTCTTTTAAGGAAATAGACAAAATTTATGTAAATAGAGGACCAGGAAGCTTTGCTGGCATAAGAAATTCTCTTTCAATTGTTAAAGGTTTGTTTTTGACACAAAAAATAGACTATTATTGTTTTAGTTTTCTTGATTTTAATAAATCTACTAATGTTAAACATGAAGATGTTCCCATTTTATGTGATAAATATAAAATCAAAAAAAATTTGATTAAACCTCTTTATTTAAGCTAAAATAAACCATGTCAGAATCTATTGAACAGAAATGTATAGCAAAAGGAGTTAAGCTTACAGATCAAAGAAAAATTATTGCAAAAGTAATGTCAGAAGCAAATGACCATCCCAATGTTGATGAACTTTATAATAGAGTTTCTAAAATTGATTCAAAAATTAGTATTGCAACGGTTTATAGAACTGTAAAATTATTTGAGGAATCTGGAATATTAACTAAACATGAATTTAAAGGTGGTAAAGCACGTTATGAGGAACTGAACGAAAGTCATCATGATCATTTGATAGATGTGAAGTCTGGAGAAATTATTGAATTTGTTGATGAAGAAATAGAGAACCTTCAAAAAAAAGTAGCTGAAAAATACGGATATGATTTAGTAGATCATAAGCTAGAATTATATGGAGTTAAGAAAAAATCTTAATTAATGGAAAAAAAAATATTTATAAAGACATTTGGTTGTCAAATGAATGAATATGATTCTGATCGCATATATGATTCAATAAAAAAAATTGGTTTTAATAAAACTGATGATCAAGAAAATACAGATTGTTATGTTTTAAATACTTGCCATATAAGAGATAAGGCAAAAGAAAAGGTTTATCATGAAATTGGGAGAGTAAAAAAAATTTATCGAAAAAAAAAAAAACCAATTATGATTGTTGCAGGATGTGTAGCTCAAGCAGAAAATCAAGAAATGTTAAAAAGAGAACCTTATATTGACATCGTAATTGGACCTCAGTCTTATCACAAAATTAATGACTTAATAAAAAAATTGCCAACTAATATTCAAAATGAAGAAACAGAATTTGATACAATTTCTAAATTTGAATATTTTGATAAAATAGAAAATAGAGGTAATAAAGTTTCTGCTTTTTTAACTATTCAAGAAGGTTGTGATAAATTTTGTCATTTTTGTGTAGTACCGTTTACTAGAGGTCCAGAATATTCTAGGCCAATAAAAAAAATTTTAACTGAAGCTGAAATTTTAATTAAAAATGGAGCTAGGGAAATTACTCTATTAGGTCAAAATGTTAATGCTTATTCATATTTTGAAAATTCAAAAGAATATAGAATTTCTAATTTAATTCATGAACTTGAAAAATATTCAGAGCTTAAGAGAATAAGATATACTACTTCACATCCAAAAGATATGACAGATGATTTAATTGAATGTTATTCAAATAATAAAAAATTAATGCCTTTTGTTCATTTGCCCATTCAAAGTGGTTCAAACAAAATATTAAAACTTATGAATAGAAAACATACAGTTGAAGAATATTTAAATATTTATGAAAGACTTAAAAAAATAAATCCTAGAATAGAATTTTCAAGTGATTTTATTATTTCTTATCCTGGTGAAACAAATGATGATTTTAATGATACATTAAATTTAGTTAAGAAGATTAAATTTATAAATTCTTATTCATTTATATTTAGTCCTCGTCCTGGAACAAAAGCAGCTGAATTAAAATTAATAGACAAGGAGTTATCTAAAGAAAGATTAAATAAAATTCAAAGCAAATTATTTAATCATCAAATAAATAAAAATAGATCTTTTGAAGGAAAATTAGTGAAAGTATTAGTAGAAAATAGAATAAAAAATCAATTTAAATTGTTTGGAAGAAATGAATTTAATAATTCTGTAATATTTGAAGGTAATGAAAATAATATTGGAAAAATCATCAATGTTAAAATAGAAAGTACCAATCAAAATAGTTTATTTGGAAAAATAGAAAAAAATAAAGATATGAAAGCTGCATAATTTGATTAAAATTTCTCCCAAAAAAATAGTATCTAATTTAAAATTTGTTTATTCAGATAATGGCACTTTGAGTGTTATTTTTCAAAATAATGATCTTTTATTGGGTGTTATTGGTGAATTTAATGACAATTTAAGAGAATTAGAAAAAATCACTAAAGCAAACATATCTTCAAGAGGAAATTCAATTTTAATTAAAAGTGATCAAAAAAAAAATGAATTAATTAAAAATGCAATTAGATTTTTGGCCGAACAGTTCATTATTAATGGAACTATTGAAAAAAAGGATATAATTTCATCTGTAAATAAATTTATGATTGATGAAAAAATAAATAATTTTGAAAAAAATATTGAATATATTATTAAAACTCCAAAGAAATCTGTAATTCCAAGATCAGAAAAACAAAAAAAATATGTAAGATCACTTAAGGAAAGTGAAATAATAATATCAACAGGCCCAGCTGGTACTGGAAAAACGTTTTTGGCAGTTGCAGTTGCTTTGACTATGTTACTTGACAAAAAAATTGAAAGAATAATTTTATCAAGGCCAGCCGTTGAAGCAGGAGAAAGATTGGGATTTTTACCAGGTGATATGCGTGAAAAAGTTGACCCATATCTTAGGCCATTATATGATTCTCTTTACGACCTATTGGACTTTGAAAAAATACAAAAAAGAATTGAAATAGGAGATATTGAAATTGCGCCTCTTGCTTTTATGAGAGGAAGAACACTAAAAAATTCTTTTGCAATTTTAGATGAAGCACAAAATGCAACGGATACTCAAATAAAAATGTTTTTAACTAGAATTGGAGAAAATTCAAAAATAGTTGTTAATGGAGATCCATCACAAATTGATTTGCCAAATAAATCTTTATCAGGGCTTAATCGATCAAAAAAGTTGTTAGGTCATATGAAAGAAATTTCTGTTGTAGATTTTGATCATACTGATGTAGTCAGACATCCTTTAGTCTCTAAGATAGTTAAGGCTTATTCAGATCAAAGTAATGATTAAAGCCAATGTAGTTTTAGATACTCCTATCTGGAAAAAAAGAATAAAAAAACCAAATATTTATATTAAAAAAAGATTAAATTTACTTTCTAAATTAAGTCCTTTTAAAAATAAAATACATGAATTTACTATTCTCCTTACAAATAATAAAAAAATGAAAATTTTAAATAATCAATTTAGAAAAAAAAATAAGGCAACGGACGTTCTTTCATTTCCATTTAATCATAAATTTAGTAAAAATTCATATTTAGGTGATATAGCCATAAGTTATGAAATTGTTAATAAGAGATCAAATAAGTCAAATTTTTTTTTAGAATTTGATAAAATGTGGATACACGGATATTTGCATATACTTGGACATGATCATGATAAGCTAAGAAATTTTAAAAAAATGAATAAAAAGGAAAATTTAATATTAAATTATTTTAAAAAAAAAAATTGAAATCAATATTAGCTCATAAATTTTTAATTTATATAATACCTTTTATTTTAGGCATAGTTACATCATTTAGTTTACCACCTTATAATTTTTTAATAATAAATTTTATAACATTTCCATTATTATTATTTTTTCTCATTTATAATTTTGAGAAATCAAAATGGATTTCTTTTAAAATAGGATGGTTATTTGGATTTGGTTATTTTCTTTCAAATCTTTATTGGATAACTCATGCTCTTACATTTGAGGAGGTTTTTAAGCCTTTAATTCCTTTTGCATTAATTTTTATTCCTTTATTTTTAGGAATTTTTTATGGATTTGCTACATTAATTTGTTCATTTTTTAATTTAAAAAAAAATTTTTCAACTGTTTTAATTTTTGCAATAATTTTTTCTGTAATTGAATATGTTAGAGGTTTTTTTTTAGGAGGTTTTCCTTGGAATCTAATTGTTTATAGTTGGACCAATTATTTAAATTATATACAAATACTTTCATTAATTGGAACTTATTCCTTAAACTTGATATCAATAACTATATTTTCATTACCTTTTTTAATTTTTTTTAAAAAAGAAATAAAATTTAAAATATTTATATTTTTACTTTTACTTTTTATATTATTTTGTAATGGTTTTTATGGATATATAAAAATAAAAAAAGATGAAAAACTATATACAGAACTTAAAGATTTTAAAATAAAGATAGTTTCACCAAAAATATCTATTAATAGATTTTTTCAGCCTGATAATGAAGATCTTATAATTAAAGAGTTGCTTGAATTAAGTAATCCTAACGGTTTAGTTAATACAGTTTTTATTTTTCCTGAGGGAGCTTTGGCAGGTGTTAATTTTAATAAATTAAAAAGTTTTAAAGATATATTTTTAAAAGAATATTCAGAAAAACATAAAATTATAATGGGAATAAATACCGAAAGAGAAATAGAAAATTCTTCTAAAACATATAATTCGATGGTTGTTTTAGATAATAAATTAAATTTAATAAACGAATATAATAAAATTAAGTTAGTTCCTTTTGGTGAATTCTTGCCTTTTGAGAATTTTTTTAAAAAATTTGGACTAAAAAAAATTGGTTATGGTTATAAATCTTTCAGCACTGGGAATGAAAGAAAATCCATATCTTTTGGTTTTAATAATTTGAATTTTATTCCTTTGATTTGTTATGAAATAATTTATTCTGGTAAAGTTAATTTATCATCAAATGAAACTAATTTTATTATTAATATTTCTGAGGATGGTTGGTTTGGAGAATCTATAGGTCCACATCAACATTTTTCGCACACTATTTTTAGAGCTATTGAAGAAGGAAAAAATATAATTAGATCTGCAAACAATGGTATTTCGGCATATATAGATAGTAATGGGGTTACAGTTTCTAAGCTTGAGTCTACTAAAAAGGGAGTAATTGAAATAAATAATTATAAAAAATTTAACGAGACTCTTTTTTCAAAATTTGGTAACAAGATATTTTTTTATATATTATTATTTTATGTTGTTACAATTTTTTTAATCAAAAAATGGGAGAATAAATGAAGAAAGATTATTTGTTTACAAGTGAATCAGTTTCAGAAGGACATCCAGATAAAGTTTGCGATAGAATTTCAGATATGGTTGTTGATACTTATTTAAGTTCAGAACCTCAGTCAAGAGTGGCATGTGAAACGTTAACAACTACAAATAAAGTTGTTTTGGCAGGCGAGACTCGAGGGCCAGATATTAAGAAAGATGATTTAATTTCAAAGGTAAGAGAATGTATTAAAGATATTGGTTATGATCAAAAAGGTTTTACCTGGAAAGAAGCAACAAAAATAGAAAGTTATCTTCATTCACAATCTGCAGATATTGCTATGGGAGTAGATTCATCTGGAAATAAAGATGAAGGAGCAGGAGATCAAGGTATAATGTTTGGTTATGCTTGTAATGAAACTGATGTTTTGATGCCAGCACCAATTCATTATTCACACAAAATTTTAAGACTTATGGCAGAAGATAGAAAGTCGGGAAAATTAAAAAATATTGAACCAGATTCCAAAAGTCAAATCACGATCGAATATAAAGATGGAAAACCATCATCAGTTAAATCTGTTGTTATATCAACTCAACATTCAGCAGATGTTAATCAATCTCAAGTGAGAGAATTAGTTAAACCTTATATTGAAAAATCGATTCCAAAAAATTTAATAAATGGCTTAGATGATACAGAAATTTATGTTAATCCAACGGGTAATTTTGTAATAGGAGGACCAGATGGTGATAGCGGTTTAACAGGAAGAAAAATTATTGTTGATACTTATGGAGGTGCAGCACCTCATGGTGGTGGAGCTTTTTCTGGAAAAGATCCAACAAAAGTTGATAGATCAGCTGCTTATGCTGCAAGGTATCTTGCAAAAAATGTTGTAGCTTCAAAAATTGCAGATAAATGTTTAATTCAGCTTGCATATGCGATTGGTGTATCTAAACCTCTTTCCATTTATGTTGATCTTTTTGATAATGATGAAGAAAAAAACAAACATGTAGAAAAATTAATTAGTGAAAACTTTGATTTAAGCCCAAGAGGCATAAGAGAAATGTTAGGTTTAAATAAGCCAATATATCAAAAAACAGCAGCTTACGGACATTTTGGAAGAAGCTCAGAATCAGATGGATCTTTTTCTTGGGAAAATACTGATAAAAAGGGTGTTTTTAGTAAGTAATAAGTTGAAAATTAGAAAAAAATAAATATATTCACCATACATTGTTGAAATTTCAAAATGGGCCTAGGCCCATTTTTTTTTGGAGGCAACCAAACTATGTTAAATAAAAGAGCAGACAAACTAGAACTATTAAGAATAGCTGAAGCTGTAGCTTTGGAAAAATCTATAGATAAAGAACTAATTATAAATTCTATGGAAACAGGTATTGCAAAAGCTGCTAAATCAAAATTTGGCCAAGATAATGAAATCAAAGTTTTAATTAATAGAGAAAATGGAGATATAGGAATTTTTAGAAAATTAATAATTGTTGAAAAACCAGAAAATATAAATACCGAAATAAGTCTTCCAAATGCAATTATTTTAAATGAAGAAAATAAAACTAAAAAAATTGGAGATGAAGTTTTACAAACATTACCCTCATTTGATTTTGGAAGGATTGCTGCACAAACAGCAAAGCAAGTAATTAGTTTCAACGTTAGAGAAGCTGAAAGAGAAAGGCAGTATAATGATTTTATAGACAAGAAAGAAACAATTCTAAGTGGTATTGTAAAACGTTTAGAATTTGGAAATGTGATCGTTGATCTTGGAAAAGCTGAAGCAATAATTCAAAAAAATGAAATGATACCAAGGGAAAATATAAAAGCTGGAGACCGTATAAAAGCTTATTGCTATGATGTTATAAGAGAAAGCAGGGGTCAACAAATATTTTTATCTAGAGCTCATCCTAAGTTTATGGAAAAATTATTTATCCAAGAAGTACCCGAAATTTATGATGGACTAATTGAAATTAAGTCTTCTGCAAGAGATCCTGGAAGTAGAGCAAAAATTTGTGTTAAGGCAATAGACACATCTTTGGATCCTGTTGGAGCATGTGTAGGAATGAGAGGATCAAGGGTTCAAGCAGTAGTTAATGAATTACAAGGAGAAAAAATTGACATTGTTAATTGGTCAGAGGACCCAGCTATTGTAGTTTCAAATGCACTATCTCCCGCTGAAGTACAAAGAGTAAATGTTGATATTGTTTCAAAAAAATTAGATGTAATTTTAACTGAAGAAAACTTAAGCAAAGCAATTGGTAGAAGAGGTCAGAATGTTAGATTAGCAACCAAACTAATGAATTATGAAATTAATATAATGACTGATCAAGAGGACTCTGAAAGAAGGCAGGTAGAATTTAAAGAGAAGACTGAAAATTTTGTAAAAAACTTAGAATTAGATGAAACATTGGGTCAACTACTTGTTGCTGAAGGTTTTTCATCAATAGATGATATTAAAGATAGCCTACCAGAAGCTTTAATGAAAATTGAAGGAATTGAAGAAGAAACTGCTAAAGCGCTCATTGAAAGAGCAAAAGAATTTTATCAAAAAGATCAAGAAGAAATCTCGAATAGAATTAAAGATTTAGGTTTGGAAAATGAATTGATAAATCATAAAGGACTGACACTAGGTATGCTTGTTACACTTGGTGAAAAAAAAATTTTAAAACTATCAGATTTTGCAGATCTTGCATCTGATGAATTAACTGGTAGCTATGATATAGTTAAAGGAGAGAGAGTTAAAATTAATGGTTATTTGGAAGAATTTGCTTTATCAAAAAATGAAGCAGATGAATTAATTATGTCTGCAAGAAATAAAATTTACAAAGATTGAGTGATGAAATATGGTAAGCAAAAAAACAAAATTAACACTTTCTGGAATTGCAAAAAAATCTATTGAAAATATAGAATTTGCTAAAACTCAAAGTAAAAATACAGTAGTTATTGAAAAAAAAACAAGTAGATTTGGTGGAAAAAGTTCATTTAATAAATCTCCTGACCAAAGTAACAAACAACAAAAGAAATCTTTTTTTCCTCCAAAATCTCCAGGATTTTCTAAATTTCAGACTCCAATTAATAATAATTTTGAAAAACGTAAACTTGCTGAACAAAGAGCCACTAGAAGAGTTAAAGGCGAATTAACAACTAAAGATCCAAAAGCAAAATTAGGGTCAAAAAAAAGAGAATTAAAACTTACAATTTCTAGAGCTTTAAATGATGAAATTGAAACACGATCAAGAAGTTTAGCTTCTCTTAAGAGAGCAAAACAAAAAGAAAATAGAGACATTAATAAAAAAAATACTGAAGAAAATTTTAAACCTGTAAAAAGAGACGTGAATATTCCTGAGTCAATAACAGTTAGAGACTTAGCAAATAGAATGGCAGAACAGTCTAGTAGTTTAATTAAACACCTACTTGGTATGGGTGTTACAGTAACAATTAATCAGAGTCTTGCAGCTGATACTGCTGAATATTTGGTTAAAGAGTTTAATCACAATCCAATAAGAGAAAGTAAAGCAGAGGAAATAATTCAAAAAATTAAAGATTCTAGATCTGAAAACTTAAAAAATAGACCTCCTATTATCACAGTGATGGGTCATGTAGACCATGGCAAAACATCATTATTAGATGTTTTAAGAAGCACAAATGTTGTATCAGGTGAATTTGGTGGAATTACTCAACACATAGGAGCTTATCAAATAGAACATAATTCAAATAAATTAACATTTATTGATACTCCAGGTCATGCTGCATTTACTGAGATGAGAGCAAGAGGCTCAAA
>CACDCI010000014.1 GCA_902551215.1 uncultured Pelagibacteraceae bacterium
TATTCTTTAATAATTTAAAACTTTTTATTGATAAGAAAGAATTGTTAAATAAAGTTGATAAAAAACTTGGTTATTAAAAAGCTAAGACTACCTATTATATTCAATAAATTTTTTGAGAGAATGGTTCAAAAATTTTTCATAAATCATTCCAGAGTTATCAATTTTTGACTTATGTAAAAAAGAAGTATTCATCTTAAAATCATAAGATGGTTCAAAGAAGAATGGTATAGACATTCTCTCAGTTTTATTCCAAAGAACCCTATGGTTTGTTGCTTTAAATTTACCTTTGCTTAGAAACTCAAGAGCTCTACCAGTGTTTACAATAAGAGCTTTTTTATTAAAAGGAACATCGTGCCATTTTTTATTTTTTCTATTTTGAACTTGTAATCCACCTATTTTATCTTGGTATAACACAGTAAAAACTCCACTATCAACGTGAGTTTCACAGCCCAAAGAAACTCCATCTTGTTTTGAAATTTCAACTGGTTTTGATTGTTTTGGATAATAATTAAATCTTAAAGTACTCAGTGTTTTTAATCTTGAAAAAGTTTTTTTTGAAATATTGATGTCATCTTTATAAAGTTTAATCACACTTTTAAATAAAACCTCACATAAAATAAAAATATTATCAAAATATTGAGATAAAATTCTAATTGATTTCTTATCCATAGATTTATTTAAATTTAAATATTCTATATATTGATTTTTAGCAGTTTGAGCATATTTCTTAGTCACTTTTGTATCTCCGATATCCAAACCTTCTTTTCCATTAACATCTTTCGGAAAGTAGCCCCTATAAATATTTTTATTTTTGTTATTCCATTTTTTTGGAGCTAATTTTATTTTATTTTGTTCAGAAGATTGAAAAAATTTATTTCCAACATTAGATATACTTTGAATTTGTTTTTTATTTATTCCATGATTGATTATCTGAAAGAAGCCAACTTCAACGCATGATTTTTCTATTTTTTTTATTGTTTCTTTTGATTTTTTTGAGTTTAATCCATTTAAGAGTGGGGATATATCAATAGTTGGAATAAAATTTTTTTTCATTTATCTTAATGGTTTTTCAGTAACTATAGATTGATCTTGAGCTTTTTCACGAATAAAAATATAAATACCACTGGATACAATTATTAATATTCCAATGATTGTGTTTAAGGTTGGTATTTCTTCAAAATATACCCAGCCAATTAATGGAGCCCATAATAATATTGAATATTCAAAAGGCGAAACTACTGCAGGAGACGCTATTCTATAAGCTGTAAACAAAAGAAGAAAAGCAACACTAGCTGTCACTCCAGTTGAGAGCATAAATAAAAAACTAGATTCTAAATTCACAAACCACTCTCTAAAGATAAATTGGGAAGCCGGATGATCTGTGGTATTGTATTGTCCATCTCCAATTACAAAATAAAAAATAATACTAAAAAATATTGCTCCAAAATAAAAAGTAAATGTTTGAGTATAAACGCTATCTTTTTCGGAGGTTTTTTTAATAATTATCATTGATAACGAATAACAGAAGGCGCATAAAATGGGCAACAAACTTAAATAGTTAAAATTATTAAAATCAGGGTTCAATGTTATATATACTCCAATAAAACCTACAATTATCGCGGACCATCTTCTCATTCCTATTTCTTCTTTTAAAAAGAAATGTGCAAATATTGTAATTAAAAAAGGAGTAACAAAAAATAAAGCTGTAGCAAATCCTAAAGGCAATACAGTTAATGAAATATAAAAAGAGCTAAATCCAAAAAAGAAAAGAATTACACGACAAAAAGTTAAGAGTGGGTATTGAGTTTTAAATACTATTGGTCTCTTAGTTAATTTTAAATAAAATAAAATAAGAGCAAAACTAACTACAGTTCTTATTAAATAAACTTCATAAAGTGACACAAAACTAAAGATGTATTTCATAATCCCGTCCTGCACTGAAAAAACCATCATTGCCAGCAATATTAGAATTATTCCTTTAGGATTATTATTTTTTGTAGGCATTCTGCCCCTATATCATAGAATTTTTCTTCTTTAAATTTTTATTAATTGTGCAATATTAAATTTATGATTTCAGAAGAAGACAAGATAATGATGGAGACTCTTTATTGGTGGGGTATACCAACTTTGTTTAGATGTAAAAACGATCCTGATCCTAAAAACTGTGATATAGCTTTGGTAGGAGTTCCTCATAGCACAGGAAACGGTACAACTGAAAGAGATCAGCATTTAGGTCCAAGAGCTGTAAGAAATATATCTGCAATGCTTAGAAGATCTCACTTTGATTACAAAATTGATCCTTGGAAAGATAATAAAATTCATGATTTAGGTGACGTACCTTTCCCAGAAGCTAATGATAATGAAAAATGCATTGAAAGAATTTCGGCATTTTATGATTACATAGAAAAAGCAGAAAAACCCGTTGTCTCTATTGGAGGTGATCATTCAGTAACAGGTGGAATTGTTCAAAGTTTAGGAAAAAAAAATTCAAAGCTAACTAAAGGAAAAAAAATAACTCTAGTTCATTTTGATGCACATACAGATTGTTATGAAAAATTAGATCATTTTTTAGGTGCCAAAAAATCTGCCGCACATTGGGCTTCATACTTAGTGAAACAAGGAAACGTAGACCCAAGTACTAGCACTCAAATAGGAATTAGAGGAAACCCAAGAACTCTAGATTGGCTGCAAGCAAGTTATGATATTGGTTATCAAGTTATAACTATGGATGAATATAAAGAGTGGGGCCATGAAAAATGTGCAAAAATGATTTTAGATAGACTGGGGGACAATCCAATTTATGTAACTTTTGATTTAGACTGCTTAGATGCAACGGTTGCTCCCGGTACTGCAAACTTAGAACCTGCATTTAGAGGATTCAATATAGATGAAGCAAGAAAACTTATTCAATGTTTAAAGGGCAAAAATGTAATTGGCGGTGATGTTGCTTGCTTAATGCCAACAAAAGATAGTCCAAATCAAATTACTTCAATGGTCGCTGCATCTATAATGTTTGAAATCATTTGTTTAATCAGTACAAATCTGAACAAAAAATAATTAGTATCGCAATTTACGCATACCAGTGTCGCAAAAAATGTAAATATTTTTTTACTTTATGTGATAAATTGCAAAAAACTTCACTTTAAATGATTAAAAAAAAATTAAGACTTAAAGCCAGAATTAGAAAAAGTAAAAAAGAAATTAATAAAAAATTAAGACTTAAAGCCAGAATCAGAAAAAGTAAAAAAGATATTAGTATAAAGGTAGATAATTTTTTTGAATGGATTAAAGGCGCTGAAATTGTAAATCTTAAGAGTTGTAATACAGATGAAGATCCAATAAGGCCAGAACTAGACAATGAATTTAGAACTAGCTTTGGAAGAAAAATATATGGAGTAAAATACAAAGGAGAAATACATGCTGTTATGTGTTTTGCTTTTACAAATGAAATTCCAAAAGACGTAAAAGAATTAGATTTACTTAGCAAAGACGCTTTTTTGCAAAGTGCAACTAGAGATCAAAAAGTTGGTAAAATTGCAATCGCATATACAGTTTGGTCAAAAAAAAAGGGAGGTGGTAAATTAATTGTTAAAGAAGTTTATAAAAAGATAAAAAAATCAAATCATCTTAACAGGCTAATTACTCTTTCTCCTTTAACGGAAATGGCAAAAAAATTTCATTTAAGAAATAAGGCAAAACTTCTTAGAGTAAATGAAACAACACAAAACTTTGAATATTTTTAATTTAGAATTGCGTCTGCACCTTTTTCAGCGATCATTAGTGTTGGGGCGTTTAAATTAGCACTAGGTATTTCAGGCATAACAGATGCATCAATAACTCTTAAGTTTTGAATTCCTTTTACTTTTAAATTTTCATCAACAACTGCCATATCGTCTACACCCATTTTACAAGTACCACATGGGTGATAAGCTGTTTCAGCTTTAGATCTAATATATTCATTTAATTCATCATCTGATTGAGCTTCTGTTCCTGGACCAACTTCTTTTCCCGAATGCTTTGCTAAAGAAGGTTGTGCTAAAATTTTTCTTGCAACATGAATACATTCTCTAGTTTGTTTTAAATCATCCTCATCTTCCAGGTAATTAAATAAAATTTTAGGATAATCATATGGGTTTGATGAATTAAGAGTTATTAATCCTCTGCTTTTTGGATGGTTAGGGCTAGCGTGTAATTGATAACCATGTGAGCTTGGATTAACTAAACCATGATCAATAACAAACGATGGAAAAAAATGAAATTGTATATTTGCCATTTCTCTTTCAGGAGAGGATTTTGCAAAACCTCCAGCCTCTAAATAAGATTGAGAACATGGACCAGATTTAGATAAAAACCACTGTATTCCAGCTAAAACTTTTGGAATTAGTTTGGTATATGTATAAAGAGTATTTGGTGTTTTGCATTCTTGCATAATGTAAGTTTCCAAATGATCTTGAAGGTTTCTGCCTACACCTTTTACATCGTTAACAACATTAATTCCTTTTTCTTTTAAATGGTTTGCATCACCAATTCCAGAAAGCATTAGCAATTGTGGTGAATTAATTGAACCACCACTTAATATTATTTCTTTATTTGCATAAATTTTTTCAACTTTATTTTTAATTTTTACTTCAATACCTATGGCTTTTTTTCCTTCAAAAATAATTTTCTCTACAAATGAGTTTGTAAAAATATTTAAATTTTTTCTACTTTTTACTGGGTTTAAATAATATTTAGCTACACTTGCCCTTTCTCCTTTATGAATAGTAGTATCAAACATTCCAAACCCTTCTTGATATTCTCCATTCATATCAGGATTAATTTTATGACCAGCTTCAGAAGCGGCTCCCAAAAAAGCACCAAATAAAGGATTATCATTTTTTGATTGGTCAACCGGAAGCAAACCTAAAGAACCTCTGTATTGACTATTTCCTTCTGACCATGTTTCAATTTTTTTAAAATAAGGAAGAATTTTATTGTAAGACCAGGATTTTAGTCCAAAATTTTCCCAACGTTCGTAATCATTTTTATTACCTCTTACAAAAACCATTCCATTATGAGCAGAACAACCTCCAATCATTTTTCCCCTAGGACAAAACAATCTTCTGTTGTTTAGATGTGGTTCTGGTTCTGAATAATATTTCCAATTATATTTTGGATCATGCATAGTGTAGAGAAGAGCAAGTGGCATTTTAACTTTCCAAATATCGCTTGATCCTCCTGCTTCAAAAATTGCAACTTTATGATTACTATTTTCAGATAATCTATTTGCAAGAACACATCCCGCTGATCCCGCACCAACTATTAAATAATCATAACTCATATAAGGAATGCTTTTAATAGATTTTTGTAATCAGCGATATTTTTAATTTTGACGCCTACTTTTTTTGCTGATTCATCAAACTTTCTAAGCTTAATAGACTCTTTAAAGAACTCTTCTTTTTCGAATAGTTTAGCCTCTTTATTATTAAGCAGTCCACCTTGAAGTTTTAGGCTTGTAATTGATGCTTCAGATAAACGATTGTAATATCTTTTATTTCTTGCAAGGTATCTTTTTGCCAAAACATGGTTTTTTATTGGTTCAACTACTTCTTTTTTAAAAAATTTTTTTAAATATTCATAGCCAATGTCTTCATGCTTACCATCCATACTTTTTTTAACTAACTCATCTGGATCTTCTATAATAAAATGACCATAATCGTGTAACAAACAAGCACAAATGAGATTATTTTTGCTCTTTGATTTTTCTGCCATCATTGCAGATTGAATCATATGTTCTGAAATTGTTATTTTTTCACCAATATATAAAGATTTATTATTTATAAAATTAGAAATAATTTTATCAATTATGTTCATTAAGATTAATGTGGTTGATCGCCTTCAACTGCAATCCTATCCATTATCCTTTCGTGACCCAAACCTCTTCCAGGATAAAAATCAGCTATTGCGAAATGAATAACACTTCTATTATCCCATATACAAACTGTATTTTCTGTCCATGTAAATCTACAGGTTAATTCAAGTCTAGCTTGATGTTCAAATATTTTTTTTAAAATTTCATCACTTTCTTTTTCATCTAAACCAATAATTCTTTTTGTATAAGTCCAATTTACAAATAATATTTTTTTTCCTGTTTCTGGATGAGTTCGCACAATTGGATGTTCATTGGAATATTCACCATAGTTTTTTTTACCATTACCTTCCATTTTTTTGTAATTATCTATAAAAAATTCGGCCCCAAGTGAACTGTGAATAGCTTTTTTATCTTTTATTTTTTCTTTAATTTTTTCATCTAAAGTTTCCCATGCAAGTTCCATATTTGAAAAACATGTATCACCCCCAACTGGAGGAATTTTTATTGATTTTATTATTACAGCTTTTGTTGGTTTAACATTATAACTAACATCACTATGCCAGTTTTCACCCCACTGATTTTTTTCATCTTCTGCTTTGATAATTCTTACAATTTCTGGGAATTTATCTAATCCTTTGACATAAGCGTGAGTTTCCAAAGGACCAAACTTTTCAGCCAAAGCTAAATGTTGTTCTTCTGTAATTTTCTGATCTCTAAAAAAAAGCACTTTATGTTCAAGCAATAAATCGTTAATTTTATTAAAGTTATTATCTGATGTGTCTTTAAGGTTTATACCTTTAATTTCAGCCCCAAGTGCTCCTGATAAAAGTTTAACTTCCATTTCAATAATTTATATCTAGAAATTATATTTGTCACTATATATAAGCAGGGTATGAGCTTAAACTACTTGAGCTTGATCTTTTTCTGCAACAACTTCTGTTTTAAATTTATTAGAAATTTTCTGCACTTCTACTGAAGAAACTTTATATTCAGCACACATAGTTTCTTCATCTTTACCATGTCCAGTAACCATATTAACCATATGCTCTGGAAAGTGGAATGTAGTAAATACGATTCCTTCTTTTACTCTGTCTGTTACCTGAACTTTTAAAGAAACTTCTCCTCTACCAGAATAAAGCCTTGCAACATCACCTGTGTTTAACTCTCTAAATTTTGCATCTTTTGGATGAATTTCCAGAATGTCTTCATCTACAATTGCAAGATTATTAGTTCTTCTTGTCATAGTTGCCGCATTGTAGTGTTGTAAAACTCTACTTGTAGTTAATATTAGCGGAAAATCTTTTTTATTTTTTTCTATTTCACTACTTTCTTTCCAATCAAAATATTTAATTCTACCTTTTCCTAATTTAAATTCTTTTTCATGTAAAATTTTTGTATCCGTTCCATCTTCTTTTACTGGCCATTGAAGTCCTAGTTTTCCAAGTCTTTCTCGAGTTATACCTTTGAAGAAAGGAACCACATCTGCAATTTCAGCTAATACTTCATCAGCATCATATGATTTTTGATTATATCCAAGTTTTTGCATCATTTCTGTAACTATAAGACCATCTGGTTTTGTTCCTGGAAGAGGTTCAGCAGCTTTATTAACTCTCTGAACTCTTCTTTCTGTATTTGTGAAAGTTCCATCTTTTTCCAAGAAAGTTGTTCCAGGCAAAACAACATCAGCATGTTTTGCGGTTTCGCTCATAAATATTTCTTGAACCACTAATAAGTCTAACGCATTCATCGCTTTAGCAACATGAGCACTATTAGGATCTGTTTGAACAACGTCTTCACCAATAATCCACAATGCTTTTACTTCTCTATTTATTGCTGCATCAAAAATTTGTGGAATTTTTAATCCAGCTTTAGTTGGATGAACAACGCCATATTTTTCAGTATAAAAGTCTTGAATTTTTTTATCAGCAACTGGAAAATATCCAGCACCTTGATGCGGTTGACAACCCATATCTGCTGCGCCTTGAACATTATTTTGACCTCTTAAAGGATTAACTCCAACACCTCGTCTTCCAATATTTCCTGTTATCATTGCAAGGTCAGCAATTAACATTACTGTTTTTGATCCTTGTTCCTGTTCAGTAACTCCTAGACCATGAAACTCCATTGAATTTTTTGCAGTTGCATAAGCAATAGCAGCTTCTTTTACTTGTTGTTTGTCAACTCCTGCAACTTTAGCTAATTGATCAACATCTAGTTTTTCAATTTTTTTAATGAAATCTTCGAAACCTTCTGTTCTGCTTAAAATAAAATCTTCTTTATACAATTTAGATTTCACAATGAAATATAGCATCATGTTTAGAACAGCTACATTTGTTCCAGGTCTTAATCTAATATGATAATCTGCTAACTTTGCTACTTCAGTTGTAATTGGATCTAATACAATCAGCTTTTTACCTTTCATTACTTGTTGTTTAATTTTTGCTCCAGTTACAGGGTGGGCGTTTGTTGGATTTGCTCCAATAACCAAGAAAAGATCTGCATGATATATATCTTCTGTTGAATTAGTTGCTGCTCCTGTTCCAAATGTTTGTTGCATACCCCAAGCTGTTGGTGAATGACAAATTCTTGCACAGCAATCAATGTTATTTGTTCCAATTGCTGCTCTTATCATTTTTTGAAAAACATAATTTTCTTCGTTAGTGCATCTTGCTGAAGAAATACCTGCTACAGCATCAGGTCCATTTTCTTTCGTTATTTTTTCTAATTTATTTTTTATATAATCATACGCTTCATCCCATGATGATTTTTCAAATTTTCCATTTCTTTTAATTAATGGCGATCGTAGCCTATCTTTATGATCATAAAATCCAAATGCATATCTACCTTTTAAACAGGTATGACCTGCATTAACTTCAGTTTCTTTTGGCGTATCAATAGAAACTACTTTACCATTTTTTACCGAAGCTTCTAAATTACAGCCAACACCACAATAAGAACATGTTGTTCTAACTTTTTTATCAAAGTTGGCAGATTTTGATGCAAAAACATCTGAAATAGCATCTGTTGGACAGGTATGAGCACATGCACCACATGATACACATGAAGAATCTCCAAATAACATATCGTTATCTGTTGTGATTTTTGATTCAAATCCTCTGCCACTCATAGTTAAAACAAATGAACCTTGGATTTCATCACACGCTCTAACACAACGTCCACAATTTATGCAGTTATCTAAGTTCATTCTCATATAAGCATGAGATGTATCTTTAGGAGTTCCTTTATTTTGTTTAGGGTCATTGTATCTATGTTCAGATATTCCTAAATCATTTGCAACATCCTGAAGTTCACAATTTTTATCAACTTCACATGTGCTACAATTCATTGGATGGTCAGTTAAAACCAATTCAACAATATTTTTTCTAAGTGATTGTAAGTCTTCGTTATTAGTAAAAATATGTTGATTTTCTCCTACAGGAGTATGACAAGAGGCAACTACTTTGGTTGGACCATCTTTTTTTAAAGCAACTTCAACTGAACAAACTCTACATGCACCATAGGGATCTAAGTTTGGATCGTCGCACAAAGTTGGTATTTTTTTTTCACCAACATAACTTCTTACAAATTTTAATATCGAAGTATGATTAGGGCCAATTTCATACGGCTTACCGTCTATATATGCAATTTTTCTTTTTTCTGAGCTCATTAATTTTCCTGGACTATATCATTTTTCATTTCATCGGAAAAATATTTTATAATATTCATTATTGGAACAGGTATTGCACCACAAAGCGCACATAAACAGCCTTTTTTCATTGTAACAAGCAATTCATTGAGTAATTTTGCTGGAATTTTCTTGGATTTATTTATTGCCTGATCAAACATTTCTTTTCCTCTATATGAACCAATTCTTCCTGGAAAACATTTTCCACATGATTCTTCTGCTGAAAATTCAAACAAATGATGTATATATTTAACCATACTAAAATCTTTTGGAATACTTACTATACTTCCATGACCCAACATAAATCCTGCTTCAGCAAATTCTTGAAAGTCTAAATTTAATTTTTCTACTTCCTCGATAGGAACAATTCCTCCTAGTGGACCACCAACTTGTATAGCCTTTACTGGTTCTTTAAATCCTCCGCCAATTTCATTTATAACTTTTTTCATTGGTGTACACATATCAATTTCATAAACACCAGGGCTATTAAAAAAACTGTCAAAACATACTAGTTTAGTGCCTGCAGATTTTTTGTTACCTATAGAAGAAAATTTATCTGAACCATTTATCAGTATTCCCGTAGCGGCCGCTAAGGTTTCAACATTGTTTACTACAGTTGGCTTTTTATAAAGGCCTTCAGTTACAGGAAAAGGAGGTCTTACATCCACTTCAGCTCTTCTTCCTTCAATGGAAGCTATCAGTGCAGTTTCTTCTCCACAAATATATGCGCCTTGTCCAATACAAATATTTAAATCAAATGAAAAGTTTGTACCTAAAATATTTTCACCTAAAAGTTTTGAAGATTTTAATGCATTTATTGATGCATTAATTGATTCAATTGATTTTGGATATTCTCCTCTAATATACAAAACACCTTCGTCACTTCCAATAACATAACCACAAATAATCATTCCAAATAAAACTTTTAAAGGTTGATCTTCTAATAAATATCTATCAGAAAAAGCACCAGAGTCCCCTTCATCAGCATTACAAATAACAAATTTTTTTTTAGATTTTTCTTTACTGCAAAAATCCCATTTTAGTCCAGTTGGAAATCCAGCACCACCTCTACCTGATAGATTTGAATCTAATAGAGATTTTATTATTTCTTTTTTATCAGTATTAATAAATTTTTTTAGTAGCGTTTCAAATTGTTTGGTCTCTGTAAGTTTGTCATCCATTAAGAAACTTGTTGAAGCAAAACTTTTTGAAAAAAACTTTTCTTGCTTAATACTTTCGCCTTTGACTATTTGATCAATTTTATCAATATCTTTGCCTGCATAATTTTCACCATTATAGTGAAAAGCATGATTTTCATAACAATGTCCCAGGCAAAACATTTCACCCACTTTATTATCACCCAGTTTTTCTTTTAATTTTTTTTTCAAAGATTCTTGAGTGCCAGCACACATACAAGCACTGCCATTACAAACAAAAGCTTTTTTCTCTCTATGGGCTGGTCTTAAAAATTCGTAAAAACTTTCTGCCCCATGGATGGTTGAAACACCCATATTATATTCATCAGCAATTTTTTGAATACCTTCATCTCCAGAAGTTTTTTTTAATCGATCAGAAATTTTTTGAAATAGATTATTTTTTAATCCAATTCTTCCAGATAAATTACTAATATTTTTTGACACAGTTTACCCTTATTAAATTTTTAGTTTTTTATTATAATTCTCTCTTTATTGCTATAAATATTAAAACTATCTTGTTTTACAAAACCTATCAATGTCATGTCAAATTTATTTGCAAGATCTATAGCTAAGCTTGTTGGAGCACCAACCCCAATTAAAATTCCTATATTTGCCATTAATGCCTTTTGCACTAGTTCAAAATTAAGTCTCCCAGAACATGTTAGAAATTGGTTAGAAGGATTTAGTAATTTTTTTTTAATAGCAAAACCAATTAATTTATCTAATGCATTATGTCTTCCAACATCTTCTCTTATAGCAACAACATTTCCTTTATCTGAAAATAATCCACTAGCATGAATTCCACCAGTTTTAGAAAATTCTGATTGATTTTCACGAAGTATAGTAGGTGATTTCATTATTATTTGATGGGTTATTTTAGGTAGAGTTTTTAAAATTTTGTCTTTTTTAATTAACTCCAAAGAGTCCAGGGAAGTTTTACCACAAACACCGCATGAAGAATTAGTTAAGAAATTTCTTTTTATTTTATCAATATCAACATTTTCTGAATTATTAATTGTAGCAATTATTTTATTTTTTAAATTGTATTGACCAGAATTTTCACCCGAACTTTGAATTTTGTCTATGTATTCAATTTTTTCTATAATCTGTTCATTAAAAAGAAATCCTCTAACTAAATCTTCATCATTACCAGGAGTTCTCATTGTAATAGAAATAGTATTTTCAATCCAGGTTTCTTTTTTTTTAAATTTGATTATAATTTCAAGAGGCTCTTCAATAGAGATTGAGTCATTAACCTCGTTTGTCTTGTTAGATCTATATTGTAATACTTTGTAATTAGAATTCATAAAAATATTTTATTTTAAAGGATATTTTTTTTTTAAAATAAACTTATTTAATACTACTCCAAAAAATAAAACTATTAGAGAGCCAAAAATTATTGGATTTATTAGATATTCATAGGAAGCTCCTCCAATTATTACAATGATTGGATTTGCACCGGCTGGAGGATGAATAACATTAAATATAATCATAAAAAAAATCGCAACTCCAACAGATAAAGCTATATTTATAAAAATTGGCAAAGGAATATAATTTAAAAATAAAATTCCAATAAATGCAGTTAACAAGTGTCCAAAAAAAATATTTTTAGGTTGAGCAAGCGGGCTTTCTGGAAATCCATACAACAATACCATTGAGGATCCAAAAGAAGTGACAAGAAACAAACCTAGAGATGTTTTATAAGTTAATATTGTTAAGGCACCAATAGTAATTGATGAAAAAAAACCTACTAAAAATGCTTTCAAAATATTATTTTTATAAATATTTATCATTATTTAAATTTTAATGCTTTTGATATGGTTCTAAAAGGCAAAAGTAAACATTCTTTTCTAGATATATTTTTTTTATTAAGAATTTTTGTAAAATCTTTCCATTCTTTATTAATTTTGGTTCCTGCATTATCAAAAAAATTTTCAACAGAATCGAACAAATTTTTAATTTGGTCTATTTTTTTATTTTTAATTTTTTTTGAAAGCAAACTTACTGAAGCTTGACAATAAACGCATGATTTGCACTGATATCCTATGTCCTCAATTAGATCATTTTTTACCAACAATCTAATCTCCATTTCGTCACCACATATAGGATTTTTGTTTTTCGATGAATGGGTATGATTTTTAACTAATTTGTGATTTTCAGTATTTGCTGCAATTTCTAAAATTTTTAAATCCATTATAATTCTTTAATTAAAAGATTAATGTTTTATATTTTGTTTTATGAATGATAACAATATTTTAGCTGTTGTGCTAGCTGGAGGCAGATCTAAGAGATTTGGGGAAGACAAAAACCTGGCAAAACTTGGTAACATAACTTTGTTAGAGCATGTGTTAAAAAAAGTCACTCAAAAATTCAAAAAAACATTAATTATTTCAAATCAAAATTTAAACGTAAAAAAATTAAACTCAATCACCATAGTTCCAGATTGTATACAAGGAAATCTTGGACCGCTAGTCGGGGTGTTGACTGCAATGAAATGGGTTAAAAAAAATAATGAAAAATATCAATGGGTCGCAACTTTTCCATGCGACACTCCTTTTTTTGATACATCAATTATTGATGAATATAAAAACAAAATAAATCTAAATGAAAGTTCATTATATTTTGTAAAATCGAATGAAAAAAGACATAATATTTTTGGATTATGGTCTATTAAATTAATAGATACATTAGAAAAAGATTTAGTGGATAATAACTATAGAAAAGTTGAAAAATGGGCAGATAAAATTGGTGTTAAAATAATCAATATTAAAAATGATAAATTTGATAGTTTTTTTAATATAAATACAAAAACTGATCTTGAAGAGGCTAATAAATTGTTAAAAGAAAATAAAAATGATTAGTTATAAGGTAGCAAAAAAAATTTTAATAAAATCGAATATTAAAATTAAAAAAGAAAAAATCGATTCTCTAAAATCATTAAATAGAGTTTGTGCTAAAGACATTTATTCGCCTGTAAATTATCCCGCAGGAAACAATACTGCATTTGATGGATATGCGGTTAATTCAAAAGACACAATTTATTTAAACAAAAAAAAATCAAAAAAATTTAAAATTTTAAAAACAATAGCAGCCGGAGATAAACCAAAAATAAAAAATGTGAAAAAGTTCCAAACTATTGAAGTAATGACTGGAGCTATAATAAATAAACCTTTTGACACAGTAATTCCAATAGAACAAATTAAATTCTATCCAAACTTTAAAAATAAGAAATATATTTTAGTAAATAAAAAGATTAGAAAAAATGAGTACATTAGATATTTAGGCTCTGATTATAAAAAAAATGAATTAGTTGTTAAAAAAGGAACGTTAATACAATCTTCTCATATTTTAGCTTTTAAAAGTCTTGGAATTAAAAAAATTGATGTCAAAGCAAAACCAAACATTTTATTTTTTTCAACAGGAAATGAAATTTCAGATAAGCAAAAAATTGCCAATTGGCAAGTTAGAAATTCAAATAGTTATTACATTAAATCTTTATCAAATAGTTTTTTATTTAATTTTATAGATGGAGGCATTTTAAGAGATAATGATGAAAACATTTTTAAAAAATTAATAAATAAAAATATTAAATCTAAAACAGACATAATAATTACATCTGGAGCAGTATCGGCAGGAAGATTTGATTTTGTACCTCGTGTAATAAAAAAATTTAAATTATCTAATTTTTTTAAAGATGTTGCTATTAGACCAGGAAAACCAATTTTATTTGCAAAATTTAAAAATAAAGAAAAAGTTTTTTTTGGTCTACCTGGCAATCCAATTTCTTCAGCGGCATGTTTTAGATTTTTTGTATATCCTTTTCTATCAGCCGTTCTTAATATAAATGAAGAAAAACCATTTAAAGCTAAATTAAAAAATAAATTTGTTAAGAAAAAAAATTTCACTAGGTTTTTAAAAGGAAAACTTACTTCAACTAATAATGGAAATTTGCAAATTGAAATTTTACAAGGTCAAGAGTCTTTTAGGATAAAATCATTTGTTAAATCAAATGTATGGGGAGTATTTAAAGCTGGTCAATCAGTATTTAAAAAAGAACAACTAATTGAATGTTATTCTCCAATTACATCTAACAAAAATATATTTTATTAGGCATCATTTTTATTGTAGTAGTTATGAATAAGCATTAAATATTTCAAAATGTTAGAATTAAAAAATCATAAAATTGCTATTCCCGTAGTATTGTTAGCTGGAGTATTATGGTCATTTGGCCCTCTAGTAGTTCGTTACATGCATCAACCCAATCTGGTACCTTGGCAATATTTGCTAACCAGAGGAATAACAATTTTTTGTATTATAAATATTTATTTATTTTTTGAAGAAGGAAAAAAATTTTATAAAAATTATTTAAAAATAGGGTTTTCAGGCGCTATAGGTGGTGTTGGGCTTGGTGTTGCAATGATTACTTTTATTTGGTCGATTACAAATACTAGTGCAGCAATAACATTACTCTGTTTAGCAGCTATGCCATTTATCACAGCTTTATTAGGTTTTTTATTTTTAAAAGAAAAAATTTCGATGAATGTTTGGATTTCGATTATAATTGCAGTAATTGGTATTGGCATTATGGCTTCAGGTAAAACTGGCCAAGGATCTGTATTTGGTCTTATATTTGGTTTAATTTCTGCAACTGGTTTTTCAGTATTTTCAGTTTCATTGAGATGGAGAAAAGAAACACCAAAATTTACCACAGTTTCTATTGCTGGATTATTTTGTGCATCAGTGTCATTAGCAGTTATTATAATCAATGATGGCAATTTTGTATCTTCGAGTCACAACCAAGGATTATTTGCAATTCATGGAACTTTGGTTTGTTTAGGTTTAATTTTATATTCAGTAGGATCTAAGGCTTTACCAGCTGCAGAATTAACTTTGCTTTCTTTAACAGAAATTATAGGTGGAATTTTTTGGGTTTGGTTACCAATATTAGGGATTAATGAAGTTCCAACAAATAGTACGATTATTGGTGGTTTTTTAATTTTTATTTCTATTATTTATTACAGTTTAACGATTAAAACTAATCGAAGATTTATTGCATTAAATTAAATTTATGGAAAGACCAGATTTTTTCACTTTAAAAAATGGTGATAAAGCAAAACTTCCATTTACTGAAAAAGAATATCAAAAAAGATTAAATAATTTAAGAAAAGTAATGAACAATAATAATCTTGATATGATTATTCTTAGTTCAATGCATAACATTGCTTACTATACAGGTTTTATTTATTGTTCTTTTGGTAGACCTTATGGCTGCGTGATAACTGAAAAAAAAACTGTAACAATATCAGCTAATATTGACGCTAGTCAGCCATGGAGAAGATCATATTGTGAAAATGTAATTTATACTGATTGGAAAAAAGATAATTTTTTAAAAGCAATTGTTTCTATAATAGGCAGAGAAGACTCGCCAAAAAATATTGGAATAGAAGAAGATCATTTAACCTTAGAGATGATGAGTAAATTTAAATCAATCTTAAATTTTTCAACTTTTAAAGATGTTTCTAAGGATTTAATGAATTTAAGAATGATTAAGTCTAAGGAAGAAATTGAAATTATTAAAAATGGAGCAAGAATAGCTGATTTAGGAGCCGAAGAAATTGTCAAACACATAAAACCTGGAGAAAGTGAGTTAGAAATTGCGATACATGGAAGAGATAGAATGGAAAGAGAGATAGCCAAAACTTATCCAAATGCTGAATATATGGACACTTGGGTTTGGTTTCAGTCTGGAATTAATACAGATGGCGCCCATAATCCAAAAACTAATAGAAAATTAAAAACTGGAGATATTTTATCTTTAAATACGTTTCCAATGATTTCTGGTTATTATACTGCTCTTGAACGAACTTTGTTTTTAGAAAAAATTGATTCTGCATCCTTGAAAGCATGGGAAGCAAATGTAAAAGTTCATGAACGAGGATTAGAATTAATTAGACCTGGAGCAAAATGTTCTGAAATTTGTAGAGAATTAAATGAGTTATTCGCTGAACTTGGATACATTCAATATAGAACATTTGGTTATGGACATTCTTTTGGTGTGTTATCACATTTTTATGGTAGAGAGTCTGGTTTAGAGTTAAGAGAAGATGTCGAAACTATTTTAGAGAAAAATATGGTCATATCAATGGAGCCTATGATAATGATACCCGAAAACAAACCAGGAGCTGGTGGTTATAGAGAACACGATATTTTAGTTATTAATGAAAATGGCGCAGAAAATATTACTAAATTTCCTTTTGGTCCTGAAAATAATATAATTAATAACTAAATGAACTCAGAAAAAATAATTGTAAATAGTTGGAACGAATGGGATCCATTAAAACACATAATAGTTGGTAGAGCTGACGGAACTTGTATTCCAGCACCTGAACCTGCATTAGATGCCAAAGTTCCCGAAGACTCTGATATGAGAGGTCAGTTTGGACCAAGAACAAAAGATTCAGTAGATAAAGCAAATCAACTCTTAGATGACTTTTCAAATATTTTAATAAAAAGAGGAATCAAAGTAGATAGACCAGAGCCAATAAACTTTAATCAAAAAATATCAACTCCTGATTGGAAAGCTGAAACGATGTTTGGGTGTATGCCACCTCGGGATGTTTTGCTTACTGTTGGAAGTGAAATTTTAGAAGCAACAATGAGTTATAGATGTAGATGGTTTGAGTATTTATGTTATAGACCATTGCTAAAATACTATTATAACTCCGATCCAAATATGAGACATGAGTCTGCTCCAAAACCTCGATTAACAGATGCAGATTATAGAAAAGATTATTTGTCTGATAAAATAGGAATTCAAAAAAGATTAGAATGGACAGAAAAAAAATTTTTCGTAACAACCGAAGAAGAACCACTTTTTGATGCAGCTGATGTTTTAAGATTTGGAAAGGATTTAATAGTTCAGCATGGTTTTACTACAAATTTAAAAGGCATTGATTGGTTAAGTAGACATTATAAAAACCACAGAGTCCATGGAGTTAACTTTCCAGGAGATCCATATCCAATTCATATTGATGCAACTTTTACTCCAATTAAACCAGGTTTAATCATTAACAATCCTCAAAGAAAACTTCCTAAAGAACAAAGAAAACTTTTTGAAGATAATGATTGGAAAATAATTGATTCTGCACAACCTGCTCATAACTCTCCACCTCCATTATGCTATTCATCAGTTTGGCTATCTATGAATGTGTTAGTTTTAGATCCAAAAACTGTTTGTGTAGAAAAAAGTGAAGTTTATCAAGCTGAGCAATTAGATAAACTTGGAATGGAAGTAGTACCAGTTGATTTAAGAGACGCTTATGCCTTTGGAGGAGGACTTCATTGTTGCACTGCTGATGTTTATAGGGAAGGAAAATTAGAAGACTATTTTCCTAATCAATAAAATTTAACTCGGATTTTGTTTTAAAAATTCAATATATTTTACCACTTCATCAAATTTTTCATCTTCTATATCTTTATAGCTAGCATTGAATTTACTTTTTACACAAATAGCTACATGAGCGTACGAGTTCCTCCCTTTAGGATGATTTGGATGGTCTGGTAGTTGTCCTTGTAAATAATCGCCAGCTTCCTGTATCATTTTCCACAGTTTGCTTGCGTTTTCTTTGTTCATAATATTTTTATAAATTTTATTTAATTTAATAAAATTGAAAAGAATAAGTTTAATCACTTTTAGGTTGTAAAGCAATTTAGATAATATTATCAATCATTACCTTGTATATGTAAAGAAACTTTGCTTAAATTAACATTATAAAAATAACAATGCCTAAGAAAAGAAAAATTAAACAAAGAAAGAAAACTGCTGACGCACTTAGCTTAGAAAAATTACCTTCTACAATTAGCAAGTTTTATCAAACTTATAAAAAACAAAAAGAAATTGATGATTTAAGAAAAATTAAACTTCAAGAAAGAGAAGAAGCTAAAAACATTCTTCAAGAAAAAAAGAAACTATCATCAAGAACAGAAAAAATAGAAAAAGAAGAAGAAAGATTGAGATTAAAAGATGAAGAACTAAAACAAAAAGAAAGTGAGATAAAATTAAAAGAAGAAGAACAAAGAAAAAAAGATGAAGACTTAAGATTAAAGGATGCAGACCTAAGGCGTAAAGATCTTGATCAAAATCGAAGAGATAAACAGTTGCAATTAAAAACTGAAGAACAGAAACGAAAAGATATAGATTTAGCAGTAAGAGAAGAAGAACAAAAACGAAAAGAACAAAAAGAAAATAGAAAAAAATATAAAGAGCTAAAACTTAAAGCTAGCTATGAAGAACAATTAAAAAATCAAGAAGAAGTCAGAATAAAAGAATGGGAAAGAAAATTTGAAGAAGAGAGACGATTAGAAGAAAAACGTGAAGAATTAAAAGCTGAAAGAATAGCAAGAAAACAACAAGAAAGAACAGTTTTATTAGAGGAAAAACAAAATCTACCAGAAGAAGAATTGGTCTCTAGATTAGAGAACTTTGAAACAAAGCATTCGAAAAAAAATTAATTTTTATTCTGTTTTTCTATCAACGGGTTGTTCTATTGATTTTTCTTCTTTTTTGTAGACAACACCTTTTCTATCAAGCATTTTCTTAACTTTTTCAGTATAAGGCTCTTCAATATACTCTGCCGTAGGATCTAATTCTAATCCAGCAGGAGTAATTGTTGCTGGAATAGGTGTAAAAGTAGAGTCTGGATTATCTGCAACTTTTCTCACATTCA
>CACDCI010000015.1 GCA_902551215.1 uncultured Pelagibacteraceae bacterium
AATAGAAAAAATATTTTAAACCTGAAGTTTGTAAAAATGTTTTTTGAAATTATTAATTTTTACAAAAAATGTAGCAATATTAATATTAATGACCTAAACAAAGAAACATTAGGTGATTTTCTTAAAAAAGAAAATTTATCTGAATATTTTATAAATTTTCATATTGTTCCTATGGTTGCAGCAATTTGGTCTATGCATCCAAGTGAAGCTAAGTTAATGCCGTTAAACTTTTTTATTAATTTTTTTAAAAATCACGGTTTATTTAAATTAAAAAATAGACCACAGTGGTTTACCGTAACCAATAGGAGCAAGACTTATGTAGATAAGGTTATTCGTCAAATAAGTGGAGAATATTATAAAAACTATCCAATAAAAAAAATAATAAGAAACACAAATAATATTAAAGTTTGTTATGGATCAGAAAATGAATATTTTAATTATGATAAAGTGGTTATTGCAACTCATGCTGATGATGCTTTGTCTTTAATTGAAAACCCCACCAAAGAAGAAAAAACAGTTTTAAAGAACTTTAAATATAAAAAAAATTTAGCCGTTATTCATTCTGACAGTTATTTTATGCCAAAAAATAAAAAAGCATGGTCTTCTTGGAATTCATCTATTTTAAATAATAGTATTGAAAAAAATTCAATTACTTATTGGTTAAACTTATTACAAAACTTAAATATTGAAAAAAATATTTTTTTAACTTTAAACCCTTATCATGAAATTCCTGAGAATCAGATTTACAAAAAAGTTTATTTTACTCATCCATGTTACGATTATGAAGCTTTAAAATCTCAGAAAGAACTTTATTCCTTACAAAATAAACAAAATATATTATTTTGTGGAAGTTATTTTGGTTATGGGTTTCATGAAGATGGAATAAAATCCTCTATTGATATGGTGAAATACATAAATGATTAAGTCTTCCTGCATTTACAATGGTCATGTAATACACAAAAGATTTAAACCAAAAAAACATTTTTTTAAGTACAAAGTTTTTTCGTTATTGATTGATTTGTCCGAAATACAATTGTTAGAAAAAGAACTTACTTTATTTTCATATAATAAATTTAATATATTAAGTTTTTATAATATTGATCATGGACCACGAGACGGTTCTTCGTTAGTTAAATGGGTCAAAGAAAATATGATAAAAAACAACATTAACACTGAAGGAATTTCTATTAAACTTTTATGTTATCCTAGAATATGGGGTTACGTTTTTAATCCTTTAAGTGTTTTTTTTGTTTATGATAAAAACTCAAATTTGATAACAATACTATATGAAGTTAAAAATACTTTTGGCGAACAACATACTTATATATTTAAATTACAAAAAACAGACCAACTAATTGAGCATACTTGTAAAAAAAAATTTTACGTGTCACCATTTATTGAAATGGACTGTACATACTTTTTTAAAATAACCAAGCCAGAAGAAAAAATTTTGATACATATAAATCAGCATGATAATGAGGATAAACTTTTAGTTGCATTACAAGAAGGGGTTAGGGTTGATTTAAATAATAAGAATTTAATAAAAAATTATTTTTTTCATCCTTTAATGTCTTTTAAAATAATTTTAGCGATACATTTTGAAGCATTTAGATTGTGGATTAAAGGAGCTAAATTCATTAAGAAAAAAATTAAAATTAAAAATAACATTACTATAGAAAGTGAATGACCTTAAATAAAGTATGTGACAGCTTTGTGTTTAAATTTTTAAAATACATAAAACATGGGCATCTTAAGCTAACTAATTTTAATGGACAGGTTTTTTATTTTGGTAATGACAAAGAAGATCTAAAAGTAGAAATTAAAATTAACAAACCGGGTTTTACTATAAGCATAATTAAAAATGGAAGCGTTGGTTTGGCAGAAAGTTATATAAAAGGAGAATTTGAGACTAACAATTTATCAAACTTAATTGAGCTAACTGCAAAAAATATAGATCTAGTTTATAAATTTTCAGGCATATTAGATTTTCCTACAATTAATTATATAAAAAGTATATTTGTAAAAAATACAAAAAAACAAAGTAAAGCAAACATTGCAAAACATTATGATTTAGGAAATGAATTTTTTTCATTATGGCTAGACAAGACACTTACGTATTCTAGTGCGATATTTGATAAAGAAGATCAAAAACTTGAAGAAGCGCAAAAAAACAAATATGAGAAATTAATCAATCTTTTATCTCCAAAAAGTGGAAGCAAATTATTAGAGATAGGTTGTGGATGGGGAGGTTTTGCAGAATATTTAGGAAAAAAATACGATGTTAATCTAGACTGTATTACTATTTCAAAAAAACAATATGAGTTTGCTAAAGCAAGAATTTATAAATTAGGCTTAAACCACAAGGTAAATATAAAAATGATTGACTACAGAGATGTACAAGAAAAATATGATGGAATAGCATCAATAGAAATGATAGAAGCTGTTGGAAAAGAATATCTTCATAATTATTTTCAAAGTATTAAAAAAAATTTAGTTGTAAGTGGCAAAGCTGGTATCCAGGCAATCACGATAAATGACAAATATTTTGACAGGTATAAAACAAAGGAAGATTTTATTCAAAAATATATATTTCCAGGAGGATTTCTTCCTTGTAAAAAAGCACTTTATAGTTACGCAAGTTCAAATGGGCTAGAAATTAATTCATATAATTCTTATGGATTGCATTATTCAAATACTTTAATTCTTTGGCGAGATAAATTTTTAAATAAATGGGACTTAATTTCAAAGCAAGGCTTTGATTTAGCTTTTAAGAGAATGTGGGATTTTTATTTATCTTACTGTGATGCTGGATTTAAATCAAAAAACATTGATTTGATACAATTTTCGCTAAGCAACAAGTAAAGCAAATGAAAATTGTATTATCATTAGTTTTGACAATTTTATTAACTAACTGTTCAGAAAATAATATGAAACCAATAGACTTTAAAGATCAAAAACCAAGATTAATTATAGAGGAGTATCTATCAGGAAATGTAAAGGCCTGGGGAATTTTACAAAATAGATCAGGAAAAGTAACAAGACAATTTTCAGCTGATTTAAATGGTAAATGGGATGGCAAACAATTAGTTTTAGATGAAAAATTTATTTGGAATGATGGAGAAATTCAAACAAGACAATGGAAAATTGATAAAATTGACGAACATAATTATGAAGGCACAGCTGGAGATGTAGTTGGTAAAGCAAAAGGATATTCTTATGGGCCAGCTTTTAAATTTGAGTATGTTTTGTTAGTGCCAGTCAAAGGTAAAGAAATGAAAATTACTTTTGATGATTGGATATTTATGCAAGATGAAAGAGTTGCGATTAATAGAGCAACAATGACTAAGTTTGGTATAAAAGTTGCTGAGCTTACAGTTATGTTTGTTAAAGATTAATAATTAATTTTTTTCATTCCTTTTTCTAAAAATCTAAAATAAATACTATTTGGAAGTATTCTTAAAAATTTCATAAAAAACGTAAAAACTTTTGGAAAATGAATTTCAAAACCACTTTTTTTTATCAATCCATTATAAATTTGATCAGCTGCAAACTCTGGTGATTTTATCATTGGCATTGGAAAATCATTTTGGTCTGTCATTGGTGTTTTAATGAAACCTGGACTTATTAAAGAAACTCTTACATTTTTTTTCTTCATTTCAAAATGAAGACTTTCGGCAAAACTTGTCAAAGCAGACTTTGATGCACAATAAGCTCCTGCTGCAGGCAATCCTCGATACCCAGCTACTGAGGAAATTATAGATATTTGACCAACTTTTCTTTGTGCAAAATAATCATATACTGAATTTATTGAATTCATTGTTCCAAAAAAATTAACTTCCATAATCTTTTTAATTTTTTCTAAATTAAATTTTTTTTCAGATTGTGGATCATGAATTCCTGTCCCAAAAACACAAATTTCAATATTTTCAAATTTTTCAACTATATCTTTAAATACAGATTTGCATTTGTCGCTATCAGTTACATCTAAAGGAAATGATTGAATATTTGAGTATTGATTACTTAATTCTTTTAATAAATTTTCTCTTCTCGCAGAAGCGGCAACTTGCCATCCTTCATTTGCAAACTTTATTGCTAATGCTTTTCCTATGCCACTACTAGCTCCTGTAATCCATATATTTTTCATAAAAACACTTTATATATTTTTTAATAAAAATGTAATGACTAAGATGCGACAACATGTGTGTAGAATAAATAATTAAAAGTTTATACGCAAAGTATAAAACAATATGCAAAAGTATCTTATATTTGGTGCAACAGGTTCTGTAGGTTCTAATCTTGCTAAACTGTTATCTCATGCAAACAAAGAAATTCACCTAATTGGAAGAAATGATGTAGAACTAGAGAAATTATCATCTGAACTAGGATGCGATTATACAGTGTTAGATATTTTGTCAGATGACATTAATGAAAATTTAAAAAATAAATTTGAAGATATTGATTTAGCAGGTATTGCTTATTGCATTGGATCAATTGATTTAAAACCTTTATGGAAGGCTAATAAAGAAGATTTTCTAAAATGTCTAAAATTAAACTTTTTTCCAATTGTAGAAGTAATTAAAACCTTTCAAGAAAACTTAAAAAAAAATAAAGGATCAATAGTTCTTTTTTCAACTGTTGCAGTACAAAGAGGATTTACTAATCATAGTATTATTGCATCAGTTAAAGGAGCGATTGAAGGTTTAACAGTTTCTTTAGCAGCTGAATTCGCTCCTAATATTAAAGTAAATTGTATAGCACCAAGTTTAACTAATTCAAAAATAGCTGAACCAATTTTAAAAAATAAAATTATGGCAGAAGGAATAGCCAAAGCACACCCCTTAAAGAGAATAGGAGAAGGAAAAGATACAGCGGCAATGGCTAAATTTTTACTAACCGAAGAAAGTTCATGGATTACTGGACAAATAATAGGAGTTGATGGTGGAAGATCCACATTAGCATAAAAATTATGTTATCTAAAAAACAAATTGATTTATTAGCTTGGACAAAACAAAAATGGAGAACTAAATCAGGAAAAAAATCTTCAGTTACTGGAGAACGTTATTTACCTGAAAAAGCAATAAAAATTCTTTCTTCATTTGAATATAAATTAACGACGAAAGCTAAGAGAAAAATAACAAAAAAAGGAAAACAATTTTCAAAACAACCAAAATCTATAGTTGATAAAGTAAGGATGTATAGAAATGAGTGGAAAATTAATAATAAAAATAAAAATGGTAATTATACCAAACCTAACTTAAGAAGAAAATTGTTTAAACAAATTAAATCTATTAGCACCCATGGTACCAGAGCAGGCCAGTGGTCTGCCAGGAAAGCTCAGTATTTAGCAAAAAAATATAAATCATTAGGAGGAGGATATTATTAATGGACACTTTAAAATCAAAAAAATTTATTTATTTAGCTTTATTTATTTTTTTATCTTTTTTTATGTCATGGTGGGGTGGATATATTTCCAGTTATTTTAAAGAACCTTGGTACTCTGAACTTATTAAACCTTCCTTTAATCCTCCAGATTTAATATTTGCACCTGTTTGGATAATTTTATATTTAACAATGGGTTTTGCAATTTGGTTAATATGGTTGAGTCCCAAAAAAACTGAAAAAATTTTTATTGTTTATTTTATTCATTTAATAATAAACGCTAGCTGGAGCATAGCTTTTTTTGCACTTCACCAAATACTTGTATCTTTAATTATAATTGGTTTAATTATTTTTTTTGTAGCTTGGCTTATTAAACTCTATTATCCTATTAATAAAATTAGTGCTTTGCTAATGCTTCCATACATTGCCTGGTTGTGTTTTGCATTTGTATTGAATTATTCTATCTTTACTCTCAATTAACTTATTATATAATTTTTTAACTAACTTAAAGATTCATGGATGACATAGTTATTATAGGTGGTGGAATAATAGGTGTATCAACAGCTTATTTTTTATCTAAAGAAGGACGAAAAGTTAAAGTTATAGAAAGAGATCCAACTTATAAAAATGCTTCTTTCCCTTTATCTTTGGGCGGTTTCAGAAGACAATTTTTTCAAAAAGAAAATATTTTATTAGGAAAATTTGCTAGAGAATTTATTTTTCAAATACCGGAATTATTAAAAACAGAGAAAAATCCTAATCCAACAGCCAGTATGGTTCCTAACGGCTATTTGCTTATGTTTGGACCAGAACATGCTGAAGAACAGTATAGAGCTTTAGAAAATCATAAAGCTTGTGATGCAGGAACAAAAAACATTAAAGGTTCTGAACTATCAAAAATATTTTCATATATAAATAATGAAGGAATTGAAACAGCAACTTATACAGATAATAAAAGCGAAGGCTGGATTGATCCATTCATGTTTCATGGTGCACTGAAAAGTAAAGCTACTGAACTAGGGGCTGAATTTATAAAAGGAGAAGTAAAAAATATTTCTGAAATTAAAGCAAAAGTTATTATTTCAGCTGCAGGCTGTTGGACAAAAAAATTATTAGAGGATATTCCTGTTGTTCCTCAAAAACATACTGTTTTTAGAGTTAAGTGTCCTAAACATATTCCAGAAATGCCTTTAATAGGTGACTTAACTACAGGCGTCTACTGGAGGCCCGAAGGTAACGAATATTTGGCAGGATCGCCTAATTCAATTTTTGACGCTGATGACTTGGAGCCTGCTTGGAATGATTTTGAAGAATTAGTTTGGCCAGCTCTTGCCAAAAGAATACCAGCATTTGAAGAATTAAAATTAACTGGTGGATGGGCAGGTTATTATGATTGTAATAAATTGGATAATAATGCTGTAGTTGGAAAACATCCAAAATATGAAAATGTTTATATAGCTTCCGGTTTTACTGGCAGGGGTTTAATGCAAGCCCCAGGTATTGGTAGAGCACTAACTGAACTTATAACATCTGGAAGTTATCAATCTATAGATATAAGCTCTTTTGCAGTTGAAAGAGTTTTAAAAAAAAATGCAAGACCAGAACCTTATGTTTTATAAATTTGATATAAATCAAAATATAAAAAAGGCACTCAATATATAAAATAAAATTTATGGAATTTTTAAATTTATTCCCATTAACAATATACAAATCTAAACTTGGATTAGATGAGACTGTAAGAAAGAATTTAATTGAAGAAGTATACAATCAAGAAAAAGAAAGCAAAAATAATGAAAAAAAAATGTATAGCGAACGTTCTTCTTGGACTGGAGATGTTCATGGCCATGAATATTTGTATAAAGAAAAAAAATTTGAAGCTCTATATGATCTTATTGAAAAACATATAATCAAATATATTACAAAAATTGGTTATAATGATGAAAAAATAGATTTATATTTTCAAAGGTCATGGGCAACAATATCAAGAAAAAATGAATATATAAGTTATCACAATCACTCACAGTCCCATTTATCTTTTGCATACTATTTAAAGAAAGATAAAGATCAAGGTGCTATAAATTTTCATGACAACTCTAAACACAATGAAATGGTACCAGGTACTTTTGATTCAATTTCGACAAGGAGAGCTAATTTTGTAAAGTTAAATGCTATCAATGCTGCACAAATAAAAATTGAACCTAATCAAGACGATATTGTTATATTTCCTTCAAAAACTTTTCATTCAACAAGTCCAAGTCAATCAAATAGTGAAAGAATTTCTATATCAGCCGATGTATCTTTGATATCCAAAAGTTCAAACAAAATTGAAAAATTTATAACCCCACTTAGCGAGTGGCAAAAATTTAAATAGCTTATTTTTATTTTTTAATCTTATTTAAAAATTTTAATCCTTCTTTATTAAAATTTTTATTATTATTTAAAATAAAATCATCCATGATTTTTATTTTTTCATTTTCAAATTCTGCTACTTTTCTAATATTTAAATCAATATAAAGTGATAAAACTTCAGTTGTAGCTGAAAGTGTATTTTTGGCTTTATCGTACATTTCTAATTTATAATGCAACCTTTTTTTATCATGATTAAAATATGATATAAAAACATCTACCTCATCATTTTCTTTAACTTCTTTGTTATAAGTTGTATGAGTTTCAACTACCATTGTACTTTTTTTTGTTGTTTTTGCCGAATGTTCTCCCATCTTAAATTTTGATAAAATAACTTCAGCCCCCATGTCAAAAACTAGGATGTAGTAGGATAAATTCATATGGCCGTTATAATCTGTCCAATCTTTAATTATTTTTTTAGTTGTAAGAAGCACTGGTATTATTTTATTTCCGATAGAATTTGTTCCGATAGATTTTTTATTTCTTCAACTGCATTACTTTTTTTTTGTTTTTCAACAGCTGTTTTACCTTCACCCATAGAGGCAGCAAAAATTTGCCGATTTCCAATAATTGTTTTAGTTGCTGAAAGATCTAAACTTTTAATGAATTCATTTGTTTTAGTAATAAGTTTAGATCTCTGACTAGATCTGTTAATTTGTATTAAAATTTTTTTATTTGCTTTTTTTGCTATGTCAACAATTGCGCCTGTTGCCCAAAAATCAACATGTGATGCTGCTATAGGAATTAAAACTAAATCAGCAGATTCAATTGAAGGCCGAGCATCAGATTCTATTTTTGGAGGCGTATCTATAATTACTATATCATGGTCTTTTTTTAATGTTTTTGACTCGTACTGAGCCCCCCATAAACTAGCGGTTTTAAAAGTTAAATTATCGCTTGGTATTTTTTTTTCTGTTCTTATCATAAACCATTTTCCGAGACTTCCTTGAGGATCTGTATCAATAACTGCAACTTTCAAACTATGGTATTTTATGAAGGCAAGAGCTAAGTGCACAGCAAGTGTTGTTTTTCCACTGCCACCTTTTTGTTGTGAAATAGTTATGACTTTGGAAAGCATTAAAACATAATATAGATTATAAGCGTTCTACAAAATATAATTTTTAAATTATGAACAGTTCATTCATGAACTTAAAAAAAAATTATTTAAAATATTTCTACTCAGAATTGAACTTTAAATGATCTACTTCAGATTGTATTTGTTTAAATATAGTAAAAATAAAAAACTTTTTTTGAGGAAAATCTACTTCTAAAAAATATATATATAAAAAAGAAAAGTTTTTTCCTTTGATTTATGTGAAAATAACAAATTAAATAGGTAAATTTATTTATTGAGGGGTAAATGAACAAGTTATTGCTACCACAGGACGTTGTTGGAGGATCTTTCTGGCTAATTTCAGTCGCAATGATTGGAGCGGCTATATTTTTCTTTCTAGAAAGAGGTCGTCTATCGAACAGATGGGGTACAGCAATGAATCTTGTTGGCGTTATAGCGCTAATGTCATCTATACATTACTTCTACGCAAAAAATTTATGGGTATTGAACGGTCAAGCGCCTACAGCTTTAAGATATATTGACTGGATATTGACCTTTCCGCTTACAATTTTAACTTTTTATGTGATGCTTAAGTCAGTTACTGATGTTAAGAGAGGAATGTTCTGGCGATTGCTTGTTGGAACTCTTGTTTGGGTCATAGCCCAGCTTCTAGGAGCTTATGGATATATGAGTGTTACACTTGGATTCTTAGTGGGTATCGTTGGTTGGCTTTATATTATTGGCGAGCTTTATATGGGTGATGCAGGAAGAAATAACGCATCGTGCAATAATGAGAGTGTTCAAATGGCATTTTTTGCTAATAGATTGATAATTACAATAGGTTTTTCAATCTACCATATTGGTTACTTTATAGAGCACTTAGCTGGAGGAGCAAACATCAACAGCTTAAACATAATATACAATTTAGCAGATATCTTGAATAAAATTATTTTTGGAATGATAATTTATAGCGCAGCTTTACAAGACACAAGGAAAGGAACTTGAATTAAGGAGGGATAATTTATGACTAGAGGGGCAGATATAATAGCAGCAATAATTTTATTGGCACTTGTAATAGCGATCATAGTTTATTTATTGCATTGGTTGTACAGAAGATCATCAAAAGAAGTTTCATTTGTACGTACAGGAATGTTAGGAGAAAAAGTTGTTATATCGGGTGGAGCTTTTGTCTTACCTATTATTCACAACATAACTCAAGTTGGAATGCGCACATTAAGCATTAATATAAAAAGAAGTGGAGAAAAATCACTTATTACAAAAGATAGAATGAGAGCAGAGCTGGTAACTGAATTTTTTACAAAAGTACCACCAGATCAAAGAGCTGTAGCAACAGCTGCACAGACTTTGGGTAATAGAACTCTTGATCCAGAACATTTAAGAGAAGTAGTTGCAGGTCGTTTTGCTGACGCACTAGGAGAAGTTGCTGCAAAAATGACGTTAGATGAAATTCAAGAAAACAGAGGACAATTTGTAAAAGAAGTTACAAAAATTGCCAATGAATCAATAGGCCACACAGGTTTAGCATTAGAAACTGTTTCTATTATATCATTAGATCAAACTCCGATTGAACAGTTCAATCCTGCAAACACTTTTGACTCTCAAGGTTTAACACAATTAACTGAACAAATTGAATCTAGAAAGAAAAAAAGAAATGACATTACGCAAGATACAAAAATTTCAATTGAAAATAAAAATTTAGAAACTGTTCAAAAAGAATTAGAGATAAAGAAAAATGAAGAGTTTTCTAGATATCAACAAGAAAGGGAAGTTGCTATACAGAAAGCCAAAGAAAGAACAGAAACTGTAAAACAAAGAGCTGAAAAAGAACGTGAAGCTGAAGAAGCTGAAATAAGAAGCCAGGAGCAAATTGAGGTTGCAAAAATTTCTCAAAATCAAGTTGTTGAAGTTGAAAGAAAATTAACTGAAACAAGATTGATTGAAGAAATTGAAAAACGAAGAAAAGAACAAAATGAGCTAGAAAAAAATGCAGCATATGAAATAAGACAAAAAGATCTAGAAACAGAAGTTAAGATTTTGAATCTAGATAAAGAAAGTGAATATGCGCGTTTAGAAAAACAAAGATTAGTTGATATAAAACGTGCTCAAGAGAAAGCTGCTATAATAAAAGAGCAATCTGAAAGACAAAAAGATGCTGAAGAATCACAAATAATTTCTGAACAGGAAATTAAAAATGCTAAAATAGCTCAACAAAGAAATATAGACTCTCACAGAATTGAATCTGAAAGAGAAGTAAGACTTCTTGATATAGAAAAGGCTAAGAGATTAAGCATAGAAGAACATCAAAAAAATCTTGAAGTAATTAATAAATCAAAACAAGTATTAAAATCTAAAGCAGAAGAAGAAACAACAAGAGCAAAAGCAGTAGAAGCTGAAGAAAAAGCAAATTCAGCCAGATACATAGAAAAAGCTCAAGGTATTAAAAAAGTTGATGTTATTTCTGCTGCTTCGAAAGCTGAGCAAGATAGGTTTGCTACAATGGCAGCGAAGTTAAGATATGAGATAGATGCTGCTGGTAAGGAAGCATTAAATAATGCTGAAAATTTAAGAAGTGATGCAAGCAGAAGAAGTGCACTGAGGTTAAAACTTGCTGAAAAAATTGAAGCAATCATTAGAGAAAGTGTTAAACCAATGGCTAACATCGGTGATATCAAAATTGTTGATGTTAATGGTTTACCTGGCTTTAGTGGAACTTCTGGTTCAGGAGGAAGCAGTGGAGAAGGAGTAACTGCGGGAGGATCTGGAAGAAGTGGTAATCTAGCAGATAACGTGGTTAGTTCAGCACTACGTTATAGAGCTCACCAACCATTTCTAGATAGTTTGCTTAAAGAAATTGGAATGAATCCTGGTGAAATAAGCAACATCAGAAATATCCTTGGTGATTATGAAAATCCAAAAAAAGATTATCATATGAACTTCGACAATGATCCAACTAAAGGAACCAAAAGTTCTAAGTAACGAAAGTAAAATATTATGAGTAGTGGTTTAGATAACTGGGCAAAAAAATACGAAGAAGCTACAAATAGTGATGACACTATTAAAGCTATGGCAAAATATTACACATGCTCTTTTATGTTTGATATGGAGAGCGCAAAAGTAATTATAGAAATGCATGACGGTAAAGTAAAAAATATTAATACAAATCCATCACCTTTAGACCCATATGATTTTGCTTTAAGAGCATCAGCAAAAACTTGGAGAGAATTTGGACAACCAATGCCCAAACCAATGTATCACGGTATATGGTCTGCAAGTTTTTTAAAAGATTTAAAAATTGAAGGCAATCATTTGATATTAATGAAAAATCTTAGAAATTTTACAGTTCAGTTTGAATTATTAAGAAAAACAGGGGTACCAGTTTAATGAGAAATTTTAAGTTAGAAGGAGCATTACAATGGTAAAGCATCATGATGTTGTAGGTCGTTATGTTACAATTGAGGTTGACGATTGTGAATATAAAGTTTTTTACCTTCAAAATGGAAAAGGCATACCTTTAATTTGCCAACATACTGCTGGATGTCATAATCATCAATGGAGAGGGTTGCTTGAAGATCCAGAAATTACTAAGGATTATAATGTTATTGCTTATGACCTTCCAAGACATGGAAAATCAGATCCTCCACACAATAAAGAATGGTGGAAAGAAGAATATAAATTAAAAGCTGAACACTATTGTAACTTTATTGTAAAACTGTGTGATGCCTTAGGTTTGCAAAAACCAATTTTTATGGGATCGTCTTTTGGTGGAAATGTTGCTTTACAATTAGCGTTACGTCATCCAAACAAATTTAGAGCTGTAATACCTGTTGAAGCGGCAGATTATGCTCCAGGATTTTATTTAGATTGGTGGAGACATCCTCATGCAAATGCTGCTCAAGTTTGCGCCAGTGGAACATGGGATTTAATGGCACCACAATCTCCTGAAAAAGATAGATGGTTAACATGGCATTATTATACTCAAGGCTCAGAAGCGTTTAAAGGAGACTTATATTTTTATTCTGTTGATCATGATTTAAGAAAAGAATTAAAAAATATTGATGGACATAAATGTCCTGTTGTAATGTTAACAGGAACTTATGATTATTTGACACCTCCAGAAGCAACAGAGAATACTGCAAGACAAATAAAAGGAGGAGTTTATATAGAAATGACTGATATTGGACATTTTCCAATGAGTGAAAATCATGAAGTATTCAGAGTTTATCTAATGGAAGCTTTAAAAATTATAAAAGAAAGGACAAGCAAGTAATTTATGAACAAAGACAAAACTGGAGTTCAGTTAAACCAAGGTCACACAAGTACAGATGATTATATAACTCGTACCTACGTTCTTCCTTTATTAAAAGATGAAAAAATGAGAAATAAATTAATCGAAGAGCATAGAGCCTGTCCAGTTGGCAAAGCTGCTCAACCCCACAAAGGCCAACCAATGGTAGAACATAGCAAGGAACTTCAAATTGTTTTAGATAAACTTAGAAGACAACCAATGCATATAAAAAAATATGTAACAGTTTGTAAGAAAGATTTTGAAGATTATAGAATAGGGATTGTAACAGGGGTAAGAGGTCAGCCGGTTAAAATATTAGAAGAGTCATTTTCTTCAGAAGAAGCTTGTGAGCATGCCATTTTTTTAAAGAGAGTTGTAGACTTATTAGAAAGATATGCAGAATGATTACTCGTCTTGAAAGGTTAAAATGTTAAGAATTACTGGCTATAGCGATAAATACTCTGCTTTTCCTGGAGAAAAAGTTAAGTTTTATGTGAATGCAGAAAAAAAAGAAAATTATGACGTTCAAATTGTTAGGCTAATTCATGGAGATACAAACCCAGAAGGTCCTGGATATAAAGAAGAAGAAATAGGGGCAAAATGCAATAAAACATATCAAGGAAGAAACCAAAGAATACACGGTGGTTCTTACGTTGTTATTCCTCAGGATCAAAGATTGAATACATCCAGTTTTACTTTGCAGGCATATATATTTCCAACAACTTCAGAAAAAGGAAAACAAGGTATTTTAACAAAGTGGAATGATAAAGCTAAAAGTGGTTACGGCCTTTTTATTGATGAAAATTCATGTCTTTCAGTAATGATAGGAGATGGCGCAGGTCAAGTCATGAATCTTTCTAGTGAAAAAAAATTAATGAATAAAATTTGGTATCTTGTTGCGGCTAGTTACGATGCTGAAACAGGAAAGGTAAAACTTTACCAAGAACCTTGCGTAACACCAACAAATGGTGGACTGGGTATGTCGTTACTTCATCCTGCTGATGAAACAACTTCTTTTGTTGAAGCAACAAATAATTTAAAGCCAAGAGCAAACGATGCACCTTTTTTAATGGCAGCATGTACACTAAATGATCGTTCAGGCAGACACATTCAAGGAGCCCATTATAAAGAAGCAATAGAACCAGTTGAATTGCCAGAGCAAACTTTAACTTATAATGGTAAAATCGATAGACCAAGATTAAGCAAAAAAGCTTTATCTAAATCAGAAATTGAATCTTTAGCAAGAGGCTATAGCGGTTGTCCATCAGACTTAAGATCAGAAGTGATTGGAGCTTGGGATTTTCATGCAAATATAACTACAAATATTGCTTCAACTTATATAATAGACACTACTTCAAACCATCTAAATGGCTTTATAATCAATTTACCTTGCAGGGGAATGACTGGTTATAATTGGACGGCAGATGAGATGGTTTTTCATCATAAACCTGAAGAGTATGGAGCAATACACTTTCATGATGATGATATTGATGACGCAAGATGGGAAGTAGATTTTACCTACGAAGTTCCTAGCTTAATAAAAAGCGGAGTTTATGCTGCTAGATTGAGAATTAACGGAGAAGACTCTCCCGAAACAGAAGATTTTATTCCATTTGTTATAAAGCCTCCAAAAGGAAAAACTACTTCAAAACTTTTATTTGTATTACCTTCAAATAGCTATATGGCTTATTCGAATGATAACTTAGGAACAAATTCAGTAGTTGCTCAATTATTGGCTGGCAAAGTTCCAGTTTTATCCGCATCAGATTTATATTTAAACGAACATAGAGAATATGGATTATCAACTTATTCTAAACATTCAGATGGAAGTGGTGTTGCTATTTCATCAAGATTAAGACCTATACTTAATATGAGACCAAAATATAGACACTGGTTATCACCTTCTTTATGGCAACTAAATGCAGACCTACATTTAACAGATTGGTTAGAAGAAAAGAATTTAGATTTTGATGTCGTTACTGATGAAGACTTACATATTGAAGGAGTTGATATGTTAAATCGATATAGATGCGTTTTAACTGGATCGCATCCTGAATATAGCTCAGAGAAAATGCTTGCTGCATATGAGTCGTATCAATTAAATGGTGGAAGATGGATATATTTAGGTTCTGATGGTTTTTATTGGATTAGCGAATATCATCCAGATAACCCAAATATTATAGAAGTTAGAAAAGGAGAAGCAGGGACTAGAGCTTGGACAGCAAATCCAGGAGAATATAATAATGCATTTGATGGAAAATATGGCGGAATGTGGAGAGCAAGGGGAAGAATTCCATCTAAAGTCTGCGGCCTAACATTTACAGCTTACGGGTTTGATGTTTCCTCATATTACAAACGAGAACCTGATAGCAAAAGACCAGAATGTTCATGGATTTTTGAAGGGGTAGGAGAGAATGAAGTTATTGGAGACTTTGGTTTAGTTGGAGGAGGCGCTGCTGGACTTGAACTTGATAGATATGATCTAGATTTTGGCACACCTCATAATGCCTATTTACTAGCAAGATCAGAAAACCACACGAATTTGATGATGCAAGTTAATGAAGAAATCCATTTTACTGTGAGAGGTTTTTATGGAGGAGGTACAGAAAATCCCATGGTTAGAGCTGATATGATTTATTATAAAACTCCAAATGATGGAGCATTGTTTGCTCCAGGTTCTCTCTCTTGGTGTGGAAGTTTGTCTTACAACAATTATAATAATAATGTCTCAAAAATTCTTGAGAATGCAATAAGAGGATTTTTAAAGGAGGGTCCATTACCTTAATGAACAAACCTCAATTTACAAGACCAGAAGGAACAGGCGGTAAAAGCATACTAGGATCTGATAATGTTACACCTTTTAATGAATTAGAAAAAAATGCTTTAGGAAATTTAGATGAAGATAAACTAAATGAACTAGCTAAAAGTCTTTTTACTTTAAATAATAGAAAATATGGACCTATACCAGGAGCTTACATGGTAATGTGTACTAAGCCTGGCAAAGAATGGTGTGTAGCCCAGCTTAATGCTGATAGAGCAAAGCCATTTATTTTGTATGAAGATAAAGTTTTTACTTCAATTGAAGCTGCACAGAAAGAAGCTGAAAGAATCAAAAAAGAACGAGGTGAATCAGCACCAAGGCGTTGTACATAAAATTTGAGAAGGATTAAATGTCCGAAAAATCTCTTTGGTTATTTATTTTTATATTGCTGTATGCTGCTTATTGTTTTTTCTGGGGAGTAAGAGGTTCAAAATATAATTCTGATAATCCAGAAAAATATTATTTAGCAAACAGAAGTATTTCATCATGGGTTTTTTTCTTTGCTGCAACGGCAGCTACATTTGCTGGGTTGACAGCTATATCTCAAACGAGTCTTATCTTTCATGATGGTTTTCAATATGTTGGAACAGCATTTATTGCAATAACAGTTCCTCTTGGGAGTATATTTTTTTTCAAAAGACAATGGATGTTAAGCAAAAAATTTGGATATATCACTCCTGGTGAAATGTATTATGATTACTATAAGAGTGATACAATACGTGTTATTTCAGTTATAGTAACTTTTTTTATTGCAATACCATTGCTAGCAGTTTTTTTTGGAGCCACAGGCTATTTAGTTAATACTTTAACTGAAGGATATGTTTCTAGGGAATTAAGCATGTGGGTAATCTCTACAATTGTTTTGTTCTACGCAACAAGAGGAGGTTTTAAATCTATTACTAGTGTGGGTGTGGTTCAATCTTGGCTTTACTTTTTAACAGTAATTCTCTTAGGAATCATTATTTATAATTTAATTGGAAATTTTGAATCTTTTGGAAAAGCATTAGCGAAAGTTGCAAGCACAAATATTAGTACTTGGGGAAATACTAATGGTTATGGTGGAGGTGATTATAATGGGTATTTTGCTTTACCCGGTGTTGTTCAGTGGGTAGCAGGATTGGGAAAGAACGAAGCAGTTGGAGGCCCCTGGACCGCAATGATGATCTTTACTTTTACAATTTCATTTATGGGAATAGTTCTTTCACCTTCATTTTCTATGTGGAGCTATTCTGTAAAACACCCAAAAGCTTTTTCTTATTATCAGATTTGGGGATCTGCAGTTATTGTAGGTTTATTATTATTTGTGTTTACAACTTATCAAGGAATTGGAGCAAGTTTATTAGGTGCAAATGCAGAAATTAATAAGAGCGGTCTTTCGATAAGTACTTTGTTGCCAGAAATCTCTAACAAAGATCATTCATTAATTATTTATCACATTATAAGCTTAATGGATAAGCATGCTCTTTGGTTAACAGGTTTATTAGCAGTTGGATTGATTGCAGCACTTCAATCAACCGCTGCGGCTCTTTTAATGACATCAGGAAGTATTGTTACAAGAGATTTATATAAAACTTATGTTAATCAAAACATAAATTGGGAAAAGGAACGTGCTGCTGCTCGTATAATAATGATGCTAATATTTTTGGCTTCACTTTATCTAGCAACATTCGCCAAGCCAGCAATGGTAATTTTTAGCGGAATATCAATTTCTATAGCTTTTCAGTTTTTAATGGTTTTGTTGGGACTAGTTTGGTTTCCTTGGATAACAAAAGGAGCAGCTATTTTTGGATTAATCATTGGAATAATTATCGTAATTTTAACAGAAACTATAGGACAACAAATTACTGGAAACAGACTGCCTTGGGGAAGATGGCCATTAACAATCCATTCTGGAGTGTGGGGAATGTTATTTAATGTGTTTATTTGTTTT
>CACDCI010000016.1 GCA_902551215.1 uncultured Pelagibacteraceae bacterium
TATTTTTAAAAAAAACAACATTGAAGAAATAGTAGCACTAGATAAAAAACTTGATCCAAATCTACATCAAGCAATGATGGAAATTGAAGATAATAATAAAGAACCAGGAACCATTGTTCAAGAAATCCAAAAAGGATTCAAGATGAAAGATAGATTGTTACGCCCTTCTTTGGTGGCTGTTTCAAAAAAAACTGAAAAAACTGAAGAAAAAAGGGAAGAAAAAGCCAAGAAATAATGAAGAAAGTAGACTTGTACATCGATAATTAGCACTTATATGAAACAGAGGTATTAAAATGAGCAAAGTAATAGGAATAGATTTAGGAACAACAAATTCATGTGTATCAATAATGGAAGGTACTCAAGCAAAAGTATTGGAAAATGCTGAAGGAGCAAGAACAACTCCTTCTGTTGTAGCATTCACTGATACTGATGAAAAATTAATTGGTCAACCAGCTAAAAGGCAAGCTGTAACAAATCCTGAAAATACAATTTTTGCAGTTAAAAGATTAATTGGAAGAAATTTTGAAGATTCTACAGTTAAAAAAGATATTGAATCAGCTCCTTTTAAAATAATCAATTCAGAAAAAGGTGACGCTTGGATTGAAGCAAAAGGAAACAAATACTCACCGTCTCAAATTTCTGCATTCATACTTCAAAAGATGAAAGAAACAGCCGAGAAATATTTGGGTCAAGAAGTATCAAAAGCAGTAATTACAGTTCCAGCATACTTTAATGATGCACAAAGACAAGCAACTAAAGATGCAGGTAAAATTGCTGGTTTAGAAGTTTTAAGAATTATAAATGAACCAACTGCTGCTTCTTTGGCTTATGGACTAGATAAAAAAGCAAACAAAAAAATTGCTGTATACGATTTAGGAGGAGGAACATTTGATGTTTCAATTCTTGAACTAGGCGATGGTGTGTTTGAAGTTAAATCAACTAATGGAGACACTTTTTTAGGTGGTGAAGATTTTGATAATGCTATTGTTGATTATTTAGTTAATGAATTTAAAAAAGATAATGGTGTAGATTTAAAAACTGATAAGTTAGCTCTTCAAAGATTAAAAGAAGCTGCGGAAAAGGCAAAGATAGAATTATCTTCTGCTACCCAAACTGAAGTTAATTTACCTTTCATCACAGCTGATAAAACTGGTCCTAAACACATTAATTTAAAAATGACTAGAGCTAAATTAGAAGCTTTAGTAGAAGATTTAATTGCAAGAACATTGCCTCCTTGCAAAACTGCATTAAAAGATGCTGGTTTAACCGCTGGTGAAATTAATGAAGTCATAATGGTTGGTGGCATGACTAGAATGCCAAAAGTTATTGAACAAGTTAAAAATTTCTTTGGAAAAGATCCAAATAAAAGTGTTAACCCTGATGAAGTTGTTGCCATGGGAGCTGCAATACAAGCAGGAGTTCTTCAGGGTGATGTTAAAGATGTTCTTCTTCTTGATGTTACGCCTTTATCACTTGGAATTGAAACTTTAGGAGGCGTATCAACAAAACTAATTGATAAAAATACAACAATACCAACTAAAAAAAGCCAAGTTTTTTCAACAGCTGAAGACAATCAGCCTGCAGTATCCATAAGAGTTTTGCAAGGGGAAAGAGAAATGGCCTCTGACAATAAATTGCTTGGAAATTTTGAATTGGTTGGAATCGCTCCAGCTCAAAGAGGCGTTCCTCAAATTGAAGTAACCTTTGATATTGATGCAAATGGAATAGTTAATGTTTCAGCAAAAGATAAAGGAACTGGCAAAGAACAAAAGATCCAAATACAAGCTTCTGGTGGTCTAAGTGAAGAAGAAATTAATAAAATGGTCAAAGATGCTGAAGCAAATAAAGAAGCTGATAAGAAAAAAAGAGAGTCAGTTGATGCAAGAAATCAAGCTGATACTCTTTTACATTCTACTGAAAAGAATCTAAAAGAGCATGGCGCTAAAGTTTCTGAAGCTGACAAAAAAACAATAGAAACATCAGCTGCAAATTTAAGAAATTCTCTTAAAGGAACTGATTTAGAAGATATTAAAAAGAAAACTCAAGATTTAGTACAATCTTCTATGAAATTAGGTGAAGCAATCTATAAATCTCAACAAAAAGATGCAAAACCTGATGCTTCTAAAGGTGATGCTAAAAAAAATGATAAAGGAAAAAAAGACGATAATGTTGTTGATGCAGACTTTGAAGAAGTAAAAGACGAAAATAAAGAAAAAAGCGCTTAAGACTAACAACCTATTTTGTCTTTAACTAGTTATGTCAAAAAGAGATTATTATGAAGTCTTGGGTGTTCAAAAAAATTCATCTCCAGAGCAAATAAAAGCAGCATATAGAAAATTAGCCGTAAAACACCATCCTGATAAAAATCCAGGAGACAAAACTTCGGAAGAAAAATTTAAAGAAGCCAGCGAAGCATACCACGTTCTTTCAGACAAAGAGAGAAAACAGAATTATGATAATTTTGGTCATGCCGCATTTGAAAATGGAGCAGGTAGCAGAGGTGGTTTTGGAAATTTTGATTTCTCAAGTCATTTTTCTGATATTTTTGAAGATTTCTTTGGTGATTTTGGTGGTGGTGACAGAGGAAGAAGGAGTAGAAAATCAAATTTTAGAGGATCAGACCTTAGGTATGATTTATCAATTACATTAGAAGAAGCTTATAATGGAAAAAAACAAGACATAAAATTTTCAACTTCAGAAAAATGTAATACCTGTAGTGGAAGTGGTTCTAAACCAGGGCATGATACTGGTTCATGCTCAATGTGTGGAGGTCATGGACAAGTAAGATCTAGTCAGGGCTTTTTTACAGTTCAGCAAACATGTCCACAATGCTCTGGAACTGGAGAAGAAATTACTAATCCATGCAATAGTTGTGGTGGTCAAGGTAAAAAACAAGCTTCAAAAAGATTGTCAGTAACCATTCCAAAGGGTGTAGATGATGGAACGAGAATAAGATTAGCAGGTAAAGGTGAAGCTGGTTCTAGAGGTGCAGGAAGTGGGGATTTATATTTGTTTATAAATGTTTATTCACACGAACTATTCAAAAGATCAGATGAAAATTTATTTTTTGAATATCCCATATCTATTGCAGATGCTGCTTTAGGTACTTCTTTAGAAATACCAACAATAGATGGTGCAAAGGCTAAAATTAAAATCCCTGCCGGAACACAAAGTGGAAAACAATTTAGGCTTAAAGGCAAAGGCATGCCATATATGAGAGGCAGTGGAAATGGCGATCTTTATGTTCAAGTAAATACAGAAGTTCCTGTATCACTTAATAAAGAACAAAAAGAATTACTTGAAAAATTCAGAAAAATTGAAAACGAAAAATCAAATCCAAGTATTAAAAAATTCTTTCAAAAAGCAAAAAGTTTTTGGAAAAATTAAATGAACTGGGAACAAATTATCCCGGCTATTTCATTAATTGCTGTATTAATATTAGTTCTTCCAGCTTTCTTGAGATCTAATTCCAAATTAAATCAGTTTTTAATTAATTTATCTATTTGGGCTATAATTGTTATAGTTGTTATGATAGTTTTATATTTCGTCATTTAAATGAAAAAAATTAACTTAGCTATTACTGGATGTATGGGAAGAATGGGTCGACAACTCATTAAATCTTCTAAATCTGATAAAAAATTTAAGTTAGTTGCTCTCACAGAAAATAGAATAATTAATAAAAAAATTAATGGAGTTAGACCTGATTTAAATACTGAAAATGCATTTAAAAAAGCAAATGTAATAATAGATTTTACAACTCCAAAATGCACACTAGAAGTGCTTAAAATTGCATTTAAACTAAAAAAAAGAATAGTTATTGGCACAACTGGTTTTTCTAAAAAAGAAGAAAATTTAATAAAAAAATATTCTAAAAAAATACCTATTCTTAAAGCTGGCAATATGAGCCTTGGAATAAACTTGTTGATGTATTTAACTGAAATTGCTTCAAAATCACTTGGAAATAATTTTTTAAGTAAAGTTTTTGAAGTGCATCATAGACATAAAAAAGATCACCCATCAGGCACAGCTTTAATGCTTGGAAAAGGTATTGCCATTGGAAAAAATAAAGATTTTTATAAATTACTTGGAAAAAAATATTTAAATAAAAAGACTTTTCCTTACAGCAAAAAAATTAATTTTAATTCAATTAGAAAAGGTGAAATTGTAGGAAATCATAAAGTCCATTTTTCAAGTGGAAAAGAAACTATTACCTTGGATCATGAAGCATATGATAGAACCCTTTACTCTGAGGGTGCATTTACTGCAGCCAAGTGGTTAATGAGCAAAAAACCTGGTCTTTATTCAATGAGAAACGTTTTGAATTTCAAATAAAATTTTAAAATGAAATCTAGAGAAATAAATTCTCTTTTTAAGAATTTAAGCAAAGCTATAAAGAATCCTAAAAGCGATCTTAAGTACAAAAGTAAATTTACTCTTTTAGTATCAGTTGTTCTTTCGGCTCAGTGTACTGATGTTAGCGTTAATAATGTCACCAAAAGTATTTATCCAAAATACAATAAGCCTGATCATTTTGTTAAGTTAGGGCAGAAAAAAATTGAAAAACTAATTAAAAGGATTAATTTTTTTAGAAATAAAGCTAAAAGCGTTTATTTGCTATCAAAACAATTAATCGAAAAACATAATGGAAAAGTTCCCAACAATTTAGAAGATTTGCATGATTTGCCTGGTGTTGGAAGAAAAACTGCAAGCGTTGTATTAAATGAAGGTTTTGGATTACCTACAATTGCAGTTGATACACATGTATTCAGGGTCAGCAATAGAACAGGTTTAGCCTATGGGAAAAATCCTGATGAAGTTCAGAAAAAATTATATGAAGTGGTTCCTAAAAAATACTTAAAAAAGGCTGGTCATACTATATTGCTTCATGGAAGATATACTTGCAAAGCAAGGGCACCTTCATGTAAGACATGTGTAATAATCAAATATTGTAAATACAACAGCAAGGAACTGAGATGAAAATTTTAGGAATTGGAAACGCTATAGTAGATGTTATTTGTAAAGTAGAAGACAAATTTATAACTGATAATAGTTTAACAAAAAGTACTATGAAGCTTGTTGATGAGGCTGAATTTAAAAAACTATTATCCAGCTTAAAAATTGAAGAAACCGTGTCTGGTGGCTCTGTTGCAAATTCTATCGTAGGATTATCTCAACTAGGAAATAAAGTAGGATTTATTGGTAAAGTAAATGAAGATGATCTTGGTGGTAAATATGAAGATGGGTTAAAAAAAGAAAACGTAGAATATTTTTATTCTAAAAAAAAAGAAGAATTGCCGACTGGAACTTGCTTAATATTAATCACTCCAGACTCAGAAAGAACTATGTGTACATTTCTTGGCATAGCGGGAAAAATAAATGAAAATGATGTTGATGTTAATGCTGTTAAAAATAGTGAAATCACATTTCTAGAAGGTTATTTGTGGGATGAAGGTGATCCTAAAAAAGCATTTAACAAAGCAATTCAAAACTCAAATAAAGCTGCAATGTCTCTATCAGACCTGTTTTGTGTGGAAAGACACAAACCTCATTTTTTAGATCTGGTTAAAAACAAATTAGATATTATTTTTGCTAATGAACAAGAATCTCTATCTTTAATTGATTCAAAAAATTTTGATGAAGTAATCTCGTTTGGCAAACAACTTGGAAAACTAATTGTTATTACTCGTGGCGAAAAAGGAAGTATAGCAATTCAAAAAAATGAAGTGGTTGAATGCAAAAGCAAAAAGGATTTAAGAATTGTTGATTTAACAGGAGCTGGTGATCTTTTTGCAGCAGGTTTTTTGCATGGTTTTGTTAACAATTTATCTTTAAAGGAAAGTCTTGAAAAAGGTACTGAAATGTCCTCAAAAATAATTCAAAAAATTGGAGCAAGGTTAAATTAGTTTATTTTTTTCTTCTTTTAAAACTTCCCTTGCCTTTTTTTGCTTTAACTATTCTAGATCGATATTTTGGAGATCTTAAATCTTTAGCAATTAAATTTCTTTTTTTCATTTAATAAAATATCCATCATCATTGCTTAAAATAAAATTATTATCCTTGAATTTGTCGTTAATTTTTTTTCTTAATCTGTAAATATGCGTTTCAACAGTATGCGTTTCTAGTTCTAATGAGTAGCCCCAAACTTTGTTTTGAAGAATATCAACTTTTTGCGGTTTTTTGTAATCATTAAGAAAAAGAATAATATCAATTTCTTTTTGTGTAAGTTTTAAACTTTCCTTGTTTTTTGCAATTGTTCTTGAATTTAAATCTAATGCATAATCGTTAATATCAATATTAGATTGATAATTGTATTTTTGTTTAATTAAATTAACATTTAACAACTCTACTAATTTATCTATTGTTATTGGATATTTTGAAATAGAAAAAATTTTTTTTCTGTCAATTTTTTCATTGTTTAACGAAACTTTATTATTAGATTTTACTAAAATTAAAGAATCACTATGATCTAAATTGTTGCTATTTAAAAAATCTTCTTCATTTTTATAGTGAAAAATTTGAAATTCTAAATAATCCCTAATTTCATCAAAAATATTATATAATATTTTAAAATCAATAATGTGAATTGCTTGTTTGGTCATTTAAATTAAAATTATGAAAATAACTTTAAAGAATAAATATACTTTAAAAATTGATGATTTTAAATTTAAATGTTGCATTGGAAAAAATGGATTAAAAAAAAATAAAATTGAAGGTGATAAATGTACTCCGAAAGGAACATTTAAATTGGGCAACCTTTATTATAGGAAAGATAGAGTAAAAAAACCAATAACAAAATTAATAGTAAAAAAAATTAAGAGAAACATGGGATGGTGTAATGATCCAACAAATAGGTTGTATAACCAAGAAATAAAAGTTAACAAAAAAATTAAACATGAAAAATTATTTAGAAAAGATTATAAATACGATTATTTACTAGTAATTGAATATAATAGAAAAAAAGTAAAACCAAATAAAGGTAGTGCAATTTTTATTCACTTAACAAAAAACTTTAAACCAACCGCAGGGTGTGTAGCATTGTTACAAAAAGATTTTTTAATTTTAGTAAAATTAATTAATAAAAAATCAACAATTAAAATTAGTTAATTTCTTTCACCAAAAATTTTAGAACCAATTCTAAAAAAAGTAGTTTTATATTCACAAGCTTTTAAATAATCATCAGACATACCCATACTTAATTCAGGTAAATTAATCTCATCAGATAATTTTTTCATTTTAGAAAAATAAATTTCAGATTTATTATCATTTGGAGGAATACACATTAAACCTTCAATTTGTAAACCAAAATCATTCTTGCATTTTTTATAAAAAGTAATTAAATTTTCTTCTAAAATTCCACTTTTTTGAGATTCATTTCCAATATTTACTTGAATAAAAATTTTAATTTTTTTTCCAATTTTTTGTTGTTCATTGGATATTTTTTCAGCCAATTTAATATTATCTAATGAGTGAATATAATCAAAAAGAGGTAAAACATGTTTTACCTTATTGGTTTGTAACCTTCCAACCATATGTAATTTAATATTCTTAAAATCATTTTTAATATCAGTCCATTTTGATATTGATTCTTGAACTTTATTTTCTCCAAAATGAAGATGTCCATGATTAATTAATGGAAGAATTTCAGAAATAGGAAAAGTTTTGCATACTGCAATAATTTTAGGGTTATAATTTTGATAATTTAGTTCTGAAATTCTAGATTGAATTTCTTTTTTAATTAAATCTAAGTTATTAATAGACTTATGAAACATAATTTTCCAAAAATTTATCATTTTATTGATGATTTTAAAGAAAAGGATATTGAATATTTGCCTAAAAATATTGCTTTGATTTATAGAAATTATGAAAAAAAACCATCAAAGTCATTAATCGTAAAAATTAGAAATTACTGCAAAAAAAGAAAAATTAAATTTTTTCTCTCAAATGACTACAAAATGGCAATAAATCTTCATTTAGATGGAGTTTATTTACCATCATTCAACAAGGAAATTACATTTAATAGTTTTTCTAAAAGTAAAAATTTTTTAATTTTAGGATCAGCACATTCAATTAATGAAATTAGTATTAAGCAAAAACAAGGATGTAAGTTAATTTTTTTAGCTCCAATATTTAAAGTAAATAAAAAAAAACATTTTCTTGGAATTAATAAATTTAATCAGTTAGTTACAAACAAAAAAATACTCTTTGTTGCGCTAGGTGGAATTAATGATTTAAATATTAAAAAAATTAATCTTTTAAAATGTTATGGCTTTGCAGGAATAAGTTGGATAAAAAAAAACGGCCTAAGAAAACTTAGGCCGTTTTTAAATTGTTTAAATAACTACTAATTTAGAATGATAATCCGATAGATATCTCACTAAATGTGTTTTTCGTAGCATTTGAATCCCAACCTGGGTTTGAAGCTTCCATTTGGAAAGCTTTGATAGTCATACCACCCATAGAATACGCAGCTTGTAACGCTTCAGTTTCCTGAGTAACGTCAGAAATTGCTGTAGCAGCATTGTCCTGCGCATCGTATGTATCTTCTGACTCAGTGTATGAAATTGACAAATTATCATTTACGTTAAACGCAATAGACATTTGTTGGTTTTCAAATACACCAGCAGAAGTTCCGATAGTTTTAGCTGTAGTAGCTGCAGTTACTGTAGCAGCACTTATTCCGCTATCATAGTATGCTTCAGAATATCCAACAGAAACTGATCCCATTGTATATTTTGCGTACCATGAACCGTTGAACTCATCATGAGCTCTGTTACCTGCTGTAGAAAACGGATTTTCGTTTTCTCTTTCAGCAACATAACCACCTATAGTTAAACCATCAACTAAACCAGTTATAGTTATACCAAGGTCAGTACCCATTCCCCATGTGCCTGACTTAGTACCAACTGAACCGTTGTTAGTACCTGCGTCATCTGCATCTGGAGACCATCCAACATGTGCTTGAACAGTAGCGCCACCTAAATCCATAGCTGGAGCAGTCCATGTTAAACCACCGTTATCCATCCAGTTACCAACTTGGTTAGCTGAGTTTTGTTGTCTGTCTGATGTTTGCTCGTACGCTTGAGGAACTTCCTCATCGTATGCTGGGCTGTTTCCACCCCAACCTTGACCAGCAGTTATTGTTCCCAATGAACCCATAGTCAAAGATGTAGCGTGTGATGATATTGTAATAGTATCACTAATGTATGTGTACATTGAAAAAGTCCAACCATTATCTAGTTCACCTGCACCAGAAACAGTAAGTCCTTTATCAGTACCAATACCTTTACCTTCTGACTTACTAGTTGTGTAGTATGTCATGTTGGCAGAACCATTAACACTCATTTCACCTGCTTGAGCACTTACAGCTGCTAGCGAACCTGCTAATGCTGTAACACCCAATTTTTTCAAGTTATTCATAATTCTCCTTTTGTTATTATTATTCATATGAATGACCGAAAAGTACCATTTTAATGTTTCAAATATATTAGAAACGCCAATTTTATTGTTTTTTCTTAAATATGTTGCATTTTTGTCACTATTATTTAGTTTTTTTTTGTTGATATTGTATAAAACAAGTGATTTTTGGATAAAATAAGGCTTTTCATGAAAAAATTAACATTATTACTAATAACTACATCGCTTATTTTAACTAGCTGTGGAATTTACAAGCATTCACCTATTAAGGATAATCCAGTCAATGTTAAGGACAGGGTAGCAAAGAATATCGAAGAAGGTAGAGGTATACGTTTTGGAAAAGGAGATTCAAAAGGTGGTGTGTTTGACTTTGCATCCTCTAACGAACTTTGGAGAGCTTCAATAGAAATTCTTGATTTTGTTCCTTTCGCTAATGTGAGTTACTCAGGAGGTATTATCATTACTGATTGGTTTTCGGGAAATTCAAAAGTTGAAAGCGAAAAAAGAATGTTAAAAATTACTGTACGTTTTCTAACTAATGAAATTAGAGCAGATGCTTTAAAAATTAATATACATGAAAAAATATGTAAACTAAATACGTCAAATGATTGCACTGTGAATAAAATAAGCTCCAACCTTGAAAATGAAATAAAGTTAGCAATTTTAAAAAAAGCAGCTCTTCTAGAAAAAAATCAATTTAAAAAAAATGCAAAAGAATATCGTAAAAAAAAACCGGTTACTGGTGATTTAATAAATTAGATATTTTATAATTAAGATCATTTTTGTGAATAGGTATAATTTTAAAACAATTGAAAAAAAGTGGCAGAATTATTGGGAGAAAAATAACACTTTTGAAAGTACTATCAAAAAAGATAAAAAAAAATTTTACTGTTTAGAAATGTTTCCCTACCCTTCTGGTAAAATCCATATGGGCCACGTCAGAAATTATACAATAGGTGACGTATTAGCAAGATTTAAAATAATGAAGGGATACAATGTATTACATCCAATGGGATGGGATTCTTTTGGATTGCCTGCCGAAAATGCCGCTAGAGAAAATAATTTAGATCCAAAAACTTGGACACAATCGAACATTTCAATAATGAAAAAACAATTAAAAAGAATAGGTTTATCAATTGATTGGAAAAGAGAAATCTCGACTTGTTCACCTGAATATTACAAGCATCAACAGCTTTTTTTTTTAGAGTTATACGAGAAAGGATTAGTCTACCGAAAAGAAAATTATGTAAATTGGGATCCTGTTGAACAAACTGTTTTGGCAAATGAGCAAGTAATTGATGGCAAAGGTTGGAGATCGGGAGTAACTGTTGAAAGAAAAAAATTAAATCAATGGTTTTTTAATATTTCAAAATTCTCTGAAGAACTTCTTAAAGGACTTGATGAGTTAAAAAATTGGCCAGAAAAAGTAAAAACAATGCAGAAAAATTGGATTGGAAAATCTTTTGGTTGTGAAATTGACTTTAAAATAAAAGGCAATTTACCCATTAATAATATTAAATGTTTTACAACAAGACCAGATACTCTGTTTGGTTTTTCTTTTCTTGCTGTTTCTATTGATCATCCTATTTCAGAACATTTTTTAAAAGATCCAAAATTTATTAAATTTAAAGAGGAATGTTCAAAAACTGGCACAACTGAAGAGTCTATTGCTATTGGTGAAAAAATTGGATTTAAAACCAATTTACTTGCTATTAACCCATTAAATGAAAAACAAAAAGTTCCTGTATATTTTGCAAATTTTGTCTTAATGGATTATGGATTTGGAGCAGTTTTTGGATGTCCAGCACATGATCAAAGAGATTTAGATTTTGCAAACAAATATAACCTAAAATTTAAAACTGTAGTAAAACCAATAAATGAAGATAATAATTACAAAGTTATTAAGGAAGCTTATACAGGACCAGGAGTTGTTATTAATTCTGATTTTTTAAATGGTTTTAAAGTTCCAGATGAATCAATTTCTAAAACTATAGAGATACTTGAAAAAAAAAAGTTAGGAGAAAAAAAAATTAACTTTAGACTTAAAGATTGGGGTGTGTCTAGACAAAGATATTGGGGATGTCCAATACCTATGGCTTATGACGAAAATGGAAAAGTTTTTCCCATACCCAAAGAAAACCTACCAGTAAAATTACCAGAAAATATAGATCTTAACTGTAAAGGTAATCCACTAGATAATAATAAAGAATGGAAAAAAATAAAAATAGATGGAAAAGAACTAACTAGAGAAACAGATACTTTGGATACTTTCGTTGATTCATCTTGGTATTTTCTTAGATTTTGTTCTCCTAACAATGAAAAATATGGATTTGATTACGATGAAGCTAAATATTGGATGCCTGTTGATCAATATATTGGAGGTGTTGAACATGCAATACTGCATTTGCTTTATTCAAGATTTTTTACAAGAGCATTAAATTATAAAGATGAAAAATTGAATTTGAATGAACCGTTTCAAGGATTATTTACTCAAGGGATGGTTTGCCACGAAACTTATAAAGATGAAGATAATAAATGGTTAAGTCCTGACGAAGTTGAAATTAAAGATAGTAAAAATTATTACCTAAAAAAAGATAAAACAAAAAAAGTAATTGTTGGTCCTTCAGAATCTATGTCGAAATCAAAAAAAAACACTATTGACCCTGAACGAATTATTGAAAATTATGGTGCAGATGCTGTAAGACTATTTATGTTGTCTGATAGTCCTCCTGAAAAAGATGTTCAATGGACAGAACAGGGTATAGTTGCATGTTATAAATTTATTCAAAAATTGTGGAACTTGCATGAAAAAATTAAAGATAAATTAAAAATAGCAGAAGAATCTCAAAAAAACTCTGACGAAATTTCAAAATTTACTAACCGGCTGATTGATAAAATAAATGTTAATTTAGAAAAATTCCATAACAATGTAATTGTTGCAAACTTCTATGAGACATATAACTTTCTAAGTAAAGAAATAGAAAAACCAATAAATAAGGAAAACTTGGCTGAAAACTACACAAAAATTCTTAAATTAATGTCTCCTGTTTTGCCTCATTTTGCATCAGAATGCTTAGAGGATTTAAAATGCGATAATAAACTTGATTGGCCCGTAACAGACAAAAAAGTTTCAACAGTAGAAAATTATAAAATTGTAGTTCAAATTAATGGAAAAAAGAGAGATATAATTAATACAAATTTAAATATGGATGAAAAAATACTAGTAAATAAAATAAAAAATAATTCCAAAACTAGTAAATTTTTACAAAACAAAAATGTTAGTAGAGTAATATATATAAAAAATAAACTAATAAATTTAATTATAAAATGAAAAAAATAATTATTATTGTTATTGCATTATTTATTCTTAATAATTGTGGATATACCCCAATATATTCTTCAAAAGAAAAAAATTTTTATATAGAAAAAATATCAAAAAAGAACTCAACTAAATTAAATTCTAAATTTGCAAATAATTTAAAAATATTTTCTAACAAAAATAGTAAAAATATAATTGAAATAGAAATTGACTCGGTCAAAAAAATTGAAACTTCTCAAAAAGATGACAAAGGTGATCCATCAAGGTTTCAAATGACAATTGTGTTAAATATGAATATTATTAGTGAAAACTATAATAAAACGAAAACTTTTTCATCAGACTTTAATTATAGTAATGATGCAAACAAATTTTCATTAAAACAATATGAAAAAAAAATTGAAAATAATTTAATAAGTAAAATAGTTGAAAAATCAATAATATATTTGTCAGATTTTTAAAATGATAATAAAATCATACGAAATAAATAAAATAAATTTAAAAAAAAATAATCTTTATCTTTTATACGGTGAAAATGAAGGTTTTAAAAATAAAGTTATTAACGATACCTTTAAAAAATTTTCAAAAAATATCTATAAATATGATGAAAAAGAAATTTTAAATAACAAAGAAGATTTTTTTAATAAAATTTTTTCAAAATCATTTTTTGAAACAGAAAAATTAATAATAATTTTAAGAAGCACTGATAAAATTGTAAATATTATTCAAGAAATTATCGAAAAAAATATAGAAGATACAAAAATAATTTTATTGGCTAATATTTTAGAAAAAAAATCAAAATTAAGAGTGTTATTTGAAAAAAATAAAAATATTATTTGTATTCCATTTTATGCTGATAATTCTCAAACATTAAACAATATTGCAAATAACTATTTTAAAGAAAAAAAAATACCAATATCTCAAGAAGCAATCAATATACTGGTTGCAAGGTCAAGAGGTGACAGATTAAATTTAAATAATGAACTATCAAAGATTGAAAATTTTACTAAAAATAAAAAAAAAATAAATATTGATGATATTTTAAAATTAACCAATCTTGCAGAAAATTATAGTGTAAATGAGTTAGTAGATAGTTGTCTTTCAAAAAATTCAAAAAAAACAATAAATATTTTAAATGAAAATAATTATAGCGCTGAAGACTGTATTTTGATTATAAAAACTTTTTTAATAAAAGCAAAAAGATTAAATAAATTGAAAAGTCAAACAAAAGAAAGCGAAAATATTGACCAATTAATAACCTCATTTAAACCTCCTATTTTTTGGAAAGACAAAGAAATTGTTAAGGAGCAAATTAAAAATTGGACATTAAAAAAAGTAGAGAATTTAATATACAAAATTAGTGAAATTGAGTTATTAATTAAAAAAAATTCCTCAAACTCAATTAATATTTTATTTGATTTTATTATTACACAGTCCAATAAAACTAATAATTAAATTTAATGACCTCAATTAATTTATTTAATTGATCAAGATTTTTATACTCAAGAGTGATAGATCCAGCATTTTTTTTATTGTTTTTAATTAAGACATTTAAGCCAATCTTTTCAATAAGACTTAATTCAAGATTTTTTATATTTGGATCTTTATTATGAAATTTAGGTACTTTATTGGCCTTAAATATCTTAACTAAATTTTCAGTTTGTCTAACAGATAAATTTTTTTCAATTATTTTTTTTGCTAAAAAATAAGCATTTTCCAATCCAACCAATATTTTAGCATGGCCTTGAGTTAATTTATTATTTTTAATTAAAGCAAGCACTTCTACTGGTAAATTTAATAATCGTAAACAATTTGTGACATGACTTCTGCTTTTTCCAATAAATTGTGCAACTTTGTTTTGATCGTAAGAAAAATCATCAATTAATCTTTGATAGCCCTGAGCTTCTTCAACTACATTAAGGTCTATTCTTTGAACATTTTCTACAATAGCAAACTCAAGAGATTTAAGATCATCTGCTTCAGTTATAACGACTGGTACCTCATGAAGACCAGCGTTCTGTGCGGCTAACCACCTTCTTTCTCCTGCTATTATTTCATATTTGGATTTTTGATCTATAGATTTTCTAACAACGATTGGCTGGATAATTCCACGCTCTTTAATTGAGTTTGTTAACTCTTCTAAATTTTCCTGATCAAAGTTTTTTCTTGGTTGATATTTATTTCTAATCAATTCTCCAATAGATAGCTTATTTATATTTGTATCTACTTTTGTATCACCAATCAAAGATGATAATCCTCTACCTAAACCTTTTTTAATTTTTAGTGCATCCATTACGCTGCTGTTTCAAATTGCTTTTCTTGGTTAATAAATTCGTCAGTAAAGCTAAAATATGATTTACTACCTGGGCAAGTCTTGTCATAAATTAAAACAGGTATCCCATGCGAAGGTGCTTCTGATAATCTTACATTTCTTGGTATTACAGTAGTATAAACTTGATTAGTAAAATAATCTCTCGCCTCCTTTTCTACCTGAGAAGAAAGTTTATTTCTCTTGTCATACATTGTTAAAAGAATACCTCTAATTTTTAAACTAGGATTTAAATTTACTTTTACTCTGTCTATGGTTTTCATTAATTGTGTTAATCCTTCAAGAGCAAAAAATTCAGTCTGTAAAGGGACTACTAGTGAATGAGATGACACTAAAGCCATTACTGTTAAAAGGCTTAATGATGGAGGGCAATCTATAAGAATATAGTCATATTTTGCTCCCGAATCCTTTAAATAAGGCATTAATTGATCTTTTAAAATAAAAGCCCTTTTGGTATCTCCAGCTGTTTCTACCTCTAATCCGGAAAGATCAACATTTGAAGTGATTAATTCTAAATTTTCAAATTGAGTTTTTTTAATAACTTCGTTGATGTTTTTTGTTCCATTTAATACTCCATAAATTGTTTCACTAGAGTTATCTAAATTTGATAAACCTAATCCAGTTGTTGCATTGCCTTGAGGATCTAAATCTATTACTAAAATTTTTTTATTTTCCTGGACCAAACCTGCTGCAAGATTTATTACAGTTGTTGTTTTACCCACTCCACCTTTTTGATTTATTACAGATATGATTTGCGTTTTATTCAAATTTTTTTTTTATATTTTTTATTTTTATTAAAAAAGAATCATCATTTGTTAAACTCATCTTTTCCTTATACTCAAATTTCCACTTCTTAAAAGCATCCTTCAATGTTTGTTTTCCATTTTTCCCCATAAATAAAATTAAATTTTTATAATTGATAAAATTCCTGTTCATTAATTCCAATATAACTGGAAGAGGTTTAAAAGCTCTTCCAACAACAGTGTCTGACTTTAAATTGATACTTTTAAAAATATCACCTTCTACAACTTCAATATTTAGATTAAGTTTTTTTGTAACGTCTCTTAGAAAATCACTTTTAAGATGACTTTTTTCATATAGTTTAAATTTCATAGAGTTATTTAAATTTTTCATCATAATTGCTAGTACCACACCTGGTAATCCAGCTCCTGTACCCAAATCACTGCATACATTATCATTTAAATCAATAAAATCAATAGCTTGTGCTGAATCAATTATATGCCTTTCCCTTATTATTGATATTTTGTCAGTTTTTTTGCTAATTAAATTAATTTCTTTGTTTTTTTCTCTAATTAATGAAATAAATTTTTCAAAATCTATACATGTTTCACGTGAAACATTAAATCTATCTAAAATTGAGTATTTTTTAAAATTTATATCCATTAAGCTATATGCTTAATAGACCTTCTCTTTACATGTGACAATAAAATATAAACAGCAGCTGGTGTAATTCCATCAATTCGTAATGCTTGCCCCATTGTTTTTGGCTTAATTTGCTTAAATTTAGCTTTAACTTCATTTGATAAACCCGCTAAATCATCATAATTAACATTATCTGGAATAATAAGATTTTCATCCCTTTTAAAAGCTAAAATATCTGCGCTTTGCTTACTTAAATATCCTTTATAATGAGCATTAATTTCAATTTGTTCATCAATTTCTCTATTAAAAAATGGTATATTTGGCCAAATTTCTCTAATTTTACTCATATTAACACCTTTTTGTGCAAGAATTTCA
>CACDCI010000017.1 GCA_902551215.1 uncultured Pelagibacteraceae bacterium
TATATGAAATAGATAACTCTAATATGCCTAATGATATTCAATTATTAATTGATAATGGAGAAACAGGTTTAGCTTTATTAAGGCTTGTAGAAATTATTGGTCAAGATGAAATAGAGAGTATTGGACCAGAAACATTATATTTTATCATAAGTACTTTAAATCAACTTGATATCGATCCTTTAAGAAATAAAATTTTATTAAAAGTTCTTCCTTTAAAAGTTAAAAAATATAATTAAAATAATAGTAAATTATGACAGTTAAAACAATTTTAACAGAGCCTAACAAATTACTAAGACAAATTTCCCAGCCTGTCGATCATGTTGGAGAAAATGAACAGAAATTAATGGATGATATGCTTGAAACTATGTATGCAGCAAAGGGCATAGGACTTGCTGCAATACAGATTGGTTTTCCAAAAAGAATAATAGTATTAGATTTAACTAAAGATAAAGCAGAAAGAAATCCCATGTATTTTGTTAATCCAACTATTCATAGTAAAGCTACAGAACAATCAACTTATGAAGAAGGCTGTTTATCTGTACCAGATCAATTTGCGGAAATTTCAAGACCTAAACAAATTGAAATTGAATATTTAGATTATCATGGTGAAAAAAAACTACTTAAAGCAGAAGGTTTATTAGCTACATGCATTCAACATGAAATGGATCATTTAGAAGGAATTTTATTTATTGATTATTTATCTAAATTAAAAAAATCAATGATAATTAAAAAACTATCTAAACAGAAAACTAAATCTGAAAGAATAGTAGTTTAATTAATGTTAAAAAAAATTGTCTTCATGGGCACATCTTTTTTTGCTGTGCCAATTTTAAAATCGTTATATCAAAATGGCTATCCAATTTCTGCAGTTTATACTCAACCACCTAAGAAATCCAAGAGAGGAATGGGTGTTAATCCAACTCCTATACAAAGCCTATCTGAAACATTAAATCTAGAAATTAGAACCCCATCATCACTAAAAAACAATAAAGAGGAATATGAATTTTTAAAAAAATTAAATCCAGATATTGCAATTGTTGTTGCCTATGGTCAAATAATTCCAAAAGAAATATTAAGTTTAACTAAAAAAAATTTTATTAATATTCACGCATCTCTTTTACCAAAGTGGAGAGGAGCAGCTCCAATTCAAAGATCAATAATGAATTTAGATAAACAAACAGGTATAAGCGTTATGAAGCTAGAAGAAAAATTAGATACAGGACCTATTTGTAATTCTTATTCTTTAAATATTTTGGAAAATGAAAATTCAGAGAGCTTATCAGAAAGACTTTCTTTATTAGCTGCTGAAAAAATAATAGACGATATTGATGCAATTTTAGAAGATAAAGCAGTTTTTAAACCTCAAGATGACACAAAAGCTAGTTATGCAATGAAAATATTAAAATCTGAAGCAAGGATTGATTGGTTAGATTCTGGAAAAAATATAATAGGAAAGATAAATGGTTTGTATCCAAATTCTTACTTTATTTATAATGGGGAGCGTTACAAACTTCTTAAAGTTGAATTATCTGCTAAAACTGGAGAAGCAGGTAGTGTTTTAAGTGATAATTTAGAGATAGCGTGCAAAGATGGTTCCATAAAGGTTTTAGAGATTCAAAAAGAAGGAAAGCGTCAACAAAAAATTAATGAATTTTTAAATGGATCTCAAATTAAAAAGGGATCAAATTTCAATAATGCATAGGTATCAGGTTTTAATTGAATATGTTGGAATTAATTTTATTGGTTGGCAAATTCAGCCAAAAGGAAATTCTATTCAAAAAATAATTCAGAGTAAAATATCTAAACTTTTAAAAGAAAAAATAATTCTCATTGGATCTGGTCGTACAGACAAAGGTGTCAATGCATGGGGCCAATCAGCTCATTTTGATACTAAAAAAAAAATTATTAATATAAAAAAATTTCTTCATTCATTGAATTTTTTTTTAAATCAAAAATTAATATCTATAACGGAAATAAAAAAGAGAAATTTAAATTTTCATGCAAGATATTCTGCCAAAGAAAGAATTTACGAATATATTATTTTGAATAGAATAGCTCCACCATCATTGGATAAAAACAAAGTTTGGCATATCAAAAAAAAATTAGATCTTAAAATTATGAAAAAAGGAGCAAAGAAATTATTAGGAACTCATGATTTTTCAACATTTAGAGCATCGAATTGTTACTCAGAAAGTCCTATTAGAACAATGAAAAAAATTAATATCAAAAGAACAAATAAAAAAGTTATAATTCAATTTAAATCTAAATCCTTTTTAAGAAATCAAGTGAGATCTATGGTAGGTTGCTTAAAATATTTAGGTGAAAAAAAATGGAGCTTGAAAAAATTTACAGAAATTTTTAAATCAAAAAAAAGGATTTTGTGTGCTCCGCCAGCACCTTCGCATGGATTATTTTTAGAGAAAGTTATCTATTAAGTCTATTATTTTTTTTAAGACTTAAGCTAAATCTTTTGTTAATACGCCAACGACTTTCGGACCTAACAATATAGCCACAACAATTTTTAGACTTACATTTACAAGGAAATTGTTTGTAATTTGAGTCATAACTAAAACCATAATCACAAGTTAATTCTTCACCTTTTTTAATATCTTTTATAGCAACTACCCAAAGTTTCAAACCTTGACCCTCATAATCACAGTTATTTGAACATGAGTGATTAATTAATTTTGCAGTATTCCATGAATAATCTCCATCAAGATCATATCTACTATTTAGATTAAATAAATAAATTGGTTTTGAATTATCAAATTTTTCAGATTGATCAGATTTTTTTTTAGTAATAATTTTTCCAACATAATCAATAATTCTAGTGCCTTCTTTAATATCCTTATTAGCGTAAAGACCTCTGCCATTTCTATCAATATTTGACTTTTTAATTCTATAAAGTTTCATTAGCACTCTTTAATAAATAATTTTAAATTATCAATTAAATTCTGAGAGTGCGTTAACATGCATCTCTGTGCTTTTTTGAAGTGCATTTAGATCATAGCCACCTTCTAAAATTGATACGACTTTTCCTCCACAATATAATTTAGCTAAATTTAATGTTCTTTTAGTCAAATTATAAAAATCTTTAGATGTTAATTGAAGTTGAGCTAATGGGTCATCTTTATGTGCATCGAATCCTGCAGACAAAAGTATAAATTCAGGTTTAAATTCTTTGATTTTTTTAAGAACAAATTCATATGCATTTAGATATTCTTCTGAAGTAGTGCCAGCAGGTAAAGGAATGTTGAAAATATTATTGTACTTACCTTTTTCTTTCTCATCCCCTGTTCCAGGGTAATATGGGTATTGATGAGTGGAAATATATAAGACTTTTTCATTATCATAAAAAATATCTTGCGTTCCATTTCCGTGATGCACATCAAAGTCAATTATTGCAACTTTATTGAATTTATATTTTTCTAATAAATAGTGTGCACCAACTGCTACATTGTTATAGATGCAAAATCCCATTGCTTTATTTCTTTCTGCATGGTGACCAGGAGGTCTTACGGCACAAAATGCATTATTAAATTCTTTATTTTGAACTCCATCTATGGCTGTAATAATTGATCCAACAGCATCTGCGGTAGCTTCTTTACTGCCAGGTGAAATAATTGTATCTCCATCTAAAAAAGACAAACCTTTTTCTGGAAAGGATTTTTCAACAAAATTAATGTAATCTTTATTATGAGTATTTTCTAAAAGTTCTCTTTTATAATTTGAGGGTTTTTTCCAAATTAGATTTTTTTTATTTAATTTTTTAAGATTGTCTATAATTACAGTAACCCTATCAATTTTTTCTGGGTGACCATTGCCGGTATTATGGTTTTGATAGGTATTGGAAGTAATTAAGCCAGTTTTCACTTAAAATAATTTTCTAAAATGTTTTTATATATATTAGTTAATCTTTTAAGATCGGAAACAGAAACTGCTTCATCAACTTTATGCATAGTTTTTCCAACCAAGCCAAATTCGACACACGGTGATATCTTTCTTATAAATCTTGCATCAGAAGTTCCACCAGATGTGGATAATTTTGGTTTTATTTTTGTTATTTTTTTAATGATATTTTGAATCATTTTGGTTGTTTTATTTGGAATTGTTATAAAAGCTTCCCCAGATACCATATAAGAAATTTTAAATGAACACTTATTTTTTTTACAAATTTTTTTAAAAATATTATTTAGTTTTCTTTTTAAAGAGCTTGATGAATGTTTATTGTTAAATCTTATATTGAAGGTAGCTGTTGCTTCTGCTGGAATAACGTTATCAACAGTATTTTCAATATTCATTTTGACTATTTCAAGATTTGAAGGTTGAAAGCTTTTTGTTCCTCTATCAAGTTTTATATTTTCTATTTGATTTAATATTTTTGCCATAACAGGAGCTGGATTATTTGCATCATGTGGGTATGCTACATGACCTTGGACTCCTCGAACTATAAGATTTCCAGTTATACTTCCTCTTCTCCCAATTTTCATCATCTCTCCTAACTTATTTTGATTGGTAGGCTCGCCTACTAAACAAAAATCAATTTTTTCCTTTTTTTTTTTTAAATATTCAACAACCCTTTTTGTACCATTAATGGCAATACCTTCTTCATCACCTGTAATTAATAAGCTTATTGAGCCTTTAAACTTTTTGTCTTTAAGTTTACTTACTGCCGAAACAAAGCAAGCAATAGAAGCTTTCATGTCATTTGCACCTCTTCCAATTAAATAATTTCCTTTAACTGCAGGTTTAAATGGATTAACAGTCCAATCGTTTAAATTTCCAGGTGGCACAACATCTGTGTGACCCGCATAACAAAAATTTGGTCCACCTTTTCCTAATCTTGCATATAAATTTTTGACAGTTTTTGAATTTTTTGATTTAAATTCTAAAATTTTACACTTAAATCCTAAAGATCTTAATTTTTTTGCCAAAAAATTCATTGTTCCTGCATCTACAGGCGTAATACTTGGAAATCTCATTAGCTCTTTAGCTAATTGTAATTCGTTGTAGGTTTTCATCGTTAGTCCCTTAGAAGCTCGTTTATTGAAGTTTTTGATCTTGTTTTTTCATCAACTTGTTTAATTATAACAGCACAATTTAATGATGGACCCAATGGGTTTTTTTTATCAGGCAGCGAACCAGGAACAACAACAGAATATGGCGGAATTTTTCCAAATGAAATTTCTCCAGTTTTTCTGTCAACAATTTTAGTAGACTGACCAATATATAATCCCATGCTAAGCACCGATCCTTCACCTACTATTACTCCCTCCACTACTTCAGACATCGCTCCAAGAAAAACATTATCTTCAATAATTGTTGGCAAAGCTTGAGCTGGTTCTAACACGCCCCCAATACCTGTTCCTGCACTTATATGGCAATTTTTTCCTATTTGTGCACAACTTCCAGCTCGAGAATTTGTATCCATCATTGTACCCTCATCAATATATGCGCCTATATTTACGAAGCATGGCATTAGAACAACATTTTTACCAATATAAGAACCTCTTCTTACTGGTGAATTTGGAACCATTCTAAATCCCGCTGCTTCAAAATCATTTTTTTTCCAATTAGATGTTTTTCCTTTGAGTAAATGAGATTTATCAAACCAAGAACTGTAAGGACCTGACAAAGCTTCCATTTCATGAATCCTAAAACTTAACATTACTGCTTTTTTTATGTATTGATGTGTTGTCCATTCACCATTAATTTTTTCAGCAACTCTTTTTTTTCCTTGGTCTAGATCTTCAATAATTTGGTTTATTGTATCAATTATCGATTTATCAGAATTTTTATTAATCTGATCTTTAATTTTCCAAGCTTCATCTATAATTTTTTCAATATTGCTCATATATACTATGCTGCTTTTAATATATTAATTTCTTTCAAAAAACTAGGCAGGTTCTTAATTTTATAATCAATATATGGCTTATCTTTGTCCTTGCTGGCAAAGGATTCATTATTTTCAAGCCAAACTGTTTTCATTCCTAAATTCTTAGCTTGTTCAAGGTTGTGAGCTATATCTTCAATTAATATAGATTTTGTGGGATCTAATCTAAATTTTTCAACAAGTTTTTTGTATGGATCTAAGTGAGGTTTAGGGACAAAATTTGAATCTGTAATATCAAAGGCTCCATCAAACAAACCATAAACTCCTAATTGCTTTGTCACATTTTCAATATGTGCATGGGAACCATTTGAAAAGACATATTTTTTTTCTTTAATTTTAATCAATTCTTCTTTAAGAAGATGATCTTTAGGTAGCCAGCTAATATCTACGTCATGAACAAATGACAAGAACTGATGTGGATCAACATTTTCTCTTTTCATTAAACCTGAAAGAGTTGTTCCATATTCATAAAAGTATTTTTTTTGAATTTTTTTTGCTTCAATAAGGTCAACGTTAAATTTGTTAGATATCCATAACGACATTCTTTTATCGATTTTTGAAAAAACTTTTGTTTGACCATTGTACAATGTGTTATCCAAGTCAAATATCCAATATTTTATATCTAATAAATCTCTCATATTTTAGGCTCGAATAAGTGTTCCCGAACCTTTATCTGATAGTAACTCGTAAAGTATAGAATGCACAACTCTCCCGTCAATTATGACTGTTCCCTTTACTTTATCCGCAACATTAATAGCGTTATTTATTTTTACTAACATTCCTTGTGTAATTTCTCCACTAGATATCATTTCCTTTGCTTTAGCTGAGTTTATTTCTGAGATTAAATTATTTTCTTTATCTAACACACCTGCTACATCACTAATCATTATTAGCCTTCTTGCATTTAATGAACTAGCCACAAAGGTTGCAATATCATCAGCATTGACATTGTGGACCTCATTATCAGAATTTAAACCAAGTGGAGCTATTATAGGTATTTCATTTTCCTCAACAATTTTTTTTAATATGTCCGTATTAACTTTGTATGGCGTACCGACAAAACCTAGTTCTTTACTTATAGCTTTAACACTAATGATATTATTTTCTTTGCTAGTTATACTTTTGGCATTTACTGAATAATTTTTTATCTCATTTAATATTTCTTTATTAAATTCTATAAATACCTCTTCAGCTATTTTAACCACATTTTTGTTGCTTACTCTTAAACCTTCAACAAATTTACTTTCAATATTTAATTGATTAAGTTTGGCCGTTAATCTCTTACCACCGCCATGAACTAAAATAGGGTTAAAATTCATTTTCTTTAGTATAGATATGTCTTCAATTAAAATTTTAAAAAGCTTTTCATCATTTAAAACAGAACCTCCAATTTTTACAACTATGTATTCGTTTTTATATTTGTTTAAATATTTTTTAACTTCGTTAATGGAAGGACCGTTTGAAGGTAAAATTGACTCTAGATTTACTTCCTCAACTAATTTCATTTAAGTTGTTTTAACAGTCATCTTTCTTTGAATAAACCACTGCTGACAAAGAGTTAACAGGTTGTTAAAAGTCCAATAAATCACCAATCCTGCTGGGAATGGTGCGAGGATCACTGTAAGAAAAATAGGAAAGAACATAAAAATCTTGGCTTGCACCGGGTCTGGTGGTGCTGGATTAAGTTTCTGCTGAATCCACATAGATATTCCCATCGCCACTGGCCACGCTCCTATAATTAGGAACGATGGTAAATCTATCGGAATTAAACCAAAAAGATTAAAAATACTAGTGGGATCCTTGGCGCTCAGATCATGAATCCAACCATAAAAAGGCATATGTCTCATTTCAATAGTTACAAATAAAACTTTGTACAAAGCAAAGAATACTGGGATCTGCACGAGTATTGGCAGACATCCACTCATAGGATTTACCTTTTCTCTTTTGTAAAGAGCCATCATTTCTTGTTGCAATTTCATTTTATCATTTTTGTGAAGTTCTTTTAATCTTGCCATTTCTGGCTGAAGAAGTTTCATTTTTCCCATCGATCTAAAGGAATAATTTGCAAGGGGAAAAAACACTAACCTAATACAAACAGTCACTGCTATAATTGCCAAACCATAATTGCCAAGTAGTTTAAAGAAATAATCAATTGCAAAGAATAATGGTTTCGTCAAGAAGTACAGTACACCCCAATCAATAACTAAATCGAATTTATCAATATTTAAACTTTTTTGATAACCGTCAATTGTTTCAACTCTTTTAGCTGCAACAATAATTTGAACTTCTTCTTCTATAGTATCATTTGGTCCAGCTTCAACACCTTCGGAAGATATATAATTAGCTCTAAATTTTTTTTTGTAATCGAAGGTAGTTTTAAATTTTTTGTCTCTAGGTGGGACTATTGCAGTTTGAAAATACTTATCTGAAAAACCAAGCCAACCCCTTTGTGCAGTTTGGGAGAATTTTTTTTCTTGAATATCATCGTAGTCTTCTTCAATTAATTCATCATCTAACGTTGCATTTAAACCTTCATGAAGAATATAAAAGCCTGATATAGAAGGAGTTTGGTTTCTAACAATTTGTCCGTAAGAATAAAAATTATATTTTTTATCAGATGAATTAGTGACTTTTTCTTTAACTGTAAATAAAAATTGGTCATCAAGGCTAATATTTTTTTCAAATTTAATACCTTGAGAATTATTCCAAACTAATTTTATAGGATTGTTAGTTGTTAATTTATTATTTCCTAGAATTTTCCATTTTGTTAGTGCATTTGGGACTTCGATATTTTTTGAATTAGTTACAAAGCCACTTTGAATAAAATAACCATCATCAACTTTTTTAGGCTTCAAGAGAATAACCTTCTCATTACCATTAAGTTCAACATTGTAGTTTTTAAAAGTTAAGTCATCGATTACTCCCCCTTGAGTATTAATTGAACCAATTATATTTTGGTTTTCAAATTTTATTCTTTGGCTTTCACCCAAAGCTTCTTCTCTTGAAAGTTTTGAAAAATTTTCATTTTGATCTAAACTTGGAGTATCAGAATTTTTTTGAACTTGTTCTTGTTTAACTTGTTCTTGGTTAATTTTATTTTGTTTAATTTCTTCAGGTGATGGTCCAAAAAATAATGACCAAATAATAATTACAGCTGCCGATAAACTTATTGCGGCTATTGTGTTTTTTGTGTCCATTATTTTTTTATCTTTGTTTCTTTAATTACAGGATCAAAACCTTCTCCTCCACCAGGATGGCAAGATAAAACTCTTTTTGTTCCAAAATAAAAACCTTTAAATGGTCCATGAATTTTTAAACAATCAATAAAGTATTCAGAACAAGTAGGAAGATAACGACAAGATGGACTTAAAAAGGGACTAATAAATAATTGATAAATTTTTATTATTTTAATAAATATATATGTAATAATTTTCATTATTTAATCCTTTTAAAATCTGCCAATAAAGTTTCTTTTATTATTGCATATTTGTTATTTAACATAGTTGTCTTAGCAATAACAAGATATGAATAATTATAATTATGGTGAGGTAAAATTTTTTTTACTGCTTCATTCATAATATTTCTTAATCTTCTTTTAATTTTATTTCTATTAACTGCATTGCCTATTTTTTTTTTAACAACAAAACTTATATTTAATTTTTTATTATTTTTATCTGAAAGTTTGCCAAAATAAATGGTTAAGTATTTATTTGAAATTTTTCTTTCTTTAAGTAAATTTTTAAAATCTTGATTCTTAGAAAGAGCAACAATTTTGCTTTTCATTAAACTACACAGACACAGTTAAAGATTTTCTTCCTTTTGCTCTTCTTCTTGCTAAAAGTTTTCGACCACCCTTAGTTTTCATTTTAGATCTAAATCCATGCTTTCTTGCTCTTTTTATATTCGATGGTGAATATGTTCTTTTCATAGTTGAGTTAAGATTTTATTAAATTTCGGTATTTATAGAAAATATATATATATAAGTACAGAAGATTTTATAATGTTTTAAATATTTATGGATAAAGTAAAAAAAGTTAAAATAATTATAGGTGCAATATATTTGGTTATTTTAACTATATTTATTTATTTTCTATTTAATTACTTTGATTTTGAAAATATTAGTAGCATTAAAGTCATCCATTCAAATCAAGATCAGCTTAACATATTGAAGGAAAATAATTTAATATTATTAATCTCAATTTTTTTTTTCATCACAGTCTTATGGGTTTTTCTCTTAGGTTTTGGCACTCCAGTTGCATTAATAGGAGGATTTATTTTTGGTAAATGGATTGGAACAATCGTTGTCACATTATCTTTATCAATTGGAGCTTTATGTTTATACATACTTGCGAAATTTTTTTTATATGAATTTTTAAAAGAAAAACTATTTATGAAATTTAAAAAATTAGATTTAATGTTTCAAAAAAAACAACTTTTAGTAATGATAATATTTAGATTTGTAGGAATTGTTCCTTTTTTTTTAGCAAATTTGCTGCCAGTAATATTTAATATTAATACAAAGAATTACTTATTGGGTACGATTATTGGAATCATGCCAGCCATATTTATTATGGTTAGTTTAGGCAGCGGTATAAATGAAGCAATATATAGTTTTGAAGAATTTCCATCTTTATTATCACTAATTTTCTTACCAGAAATATATTTTCCTATAATAGGTTTTTTAATTATTTTAATTTTATCGATCATATTTAAGAAAAAATTTAAATGAATAACATACCTTTAAAAAAAAATTTTTTATTATTTATTATTTTTTCGATCATTTTTGCAGTTTTCTTCCTTTATATAAAACACAATGTAGGAAATGACTCGTCAGTTTCTGAGTGGTTAGTAAATTATAGTGGAGGATTTACTAGAAGAGGACTTGGTGGTGAAATTGCAATAATAGTAGCAAATTTATTTGACTTTTCACTAAGACAATCAATTTTTTTTATACAAAGCCTATTTCATGTATCTTTTTTGGTTTTAGTTTTTTTATATTTAAAAAATTTAAAAATAAATATTATCCAATTATTTGCAATTTATGCTCCAATTTTTTTATTGTATCCAATCGCTGAAATTGAAGTGTTGGGAAGAAAAGAAATGGTTTTATTTCTTTCTTTTATTGTAGCATTATTTTTGTGTGAAAAAAAAAATTCAGAAAAATATATAAATATTTATTATTTTTTTATATTACCAATAGTTGTTCTCATTTATGAGCAAGTTGTGCTTTTTTTTCCATTTTTTGCTGCTGTGGCAATAATTCAAAATAAGTTAAACACTTTTAAAAAAGTATTTAAAAATTTATTAATTATTTTTTTTCCATCAATTTTAATATTTATATATGTTTTTATAAATCCATTAAGTATGGAAGGTCACGTAGTAATGTGTGCTTATCTTCAGTCTGAATTTGGAGAAAGATGTTATATGTCAGCAAATTTACTGGTAGCAAATACTATTTATTTTTCAACATTTGATGTGGTACATAGTAATGCTCATTTAGAACATTATATTAGATATATATTAATATTTTTAATAGGTTTTTTTCCGCTAAATCTTTTAGTTTCTAAAAATAATTTTTTAAAAAAAAACAATTTTATTGTTAACAATTTTAAGCTAAATATTTTATTTTTTCTTTTATACTCACCGTCAATACTTTTATTTATTTATGGATACGATTGGGGTAGATGGGTTCACATAACTTATTCATTTTCAATATTATTTTATATTTATTTATTTAAAAAATCTATTATTTCAAACGATTTCAGAATAAAAAATAATTTATGGAACATTATAGTTAAAAAAAAAATATTAATTTCATTAATATTTTTTATATTTGCATTTAGTTGGAATCCTAAAACAGTTATAACGGGTGATGTGGGTTCATTTCCAATATATAGAATACCCTATAAAGCATTTAAGATAATTAATAATTAATAAAATTATTTTTTAAGTATTTTATTTATTTTTGAACAAATAAAATTTATTTCTGAAGTTTTTAATTTAAGACTAGATGGAAGATATAAGCCATATTTGCATATATAATTTGAGTTTGGAAAAGAGGCATTTTTGGAAATATTATATTTTTTCAATATTTTCTGTTTATTCATAGGCCAAAAAAAAGGTCTAGTTGCTATTCCTTCATTTTTTAACTTATTCATCATTTTTTTTGCATCAATTTTTAATTTTTTATTTAATATTAAAATTGCAACTACCCAATATATGTTTTTTGCATATTTTGTTTTTATTTTTGGAATATATAAATTCGAGTTATTTTTTAATCTTTTATAATATTCTAATCCTATTTTTTGTTTTGTCCTTACTATTTGATTTATTCTCTTTAATTGACTTATACCTAAACTAGCTTGAATATTTGTCATACGATAATTCCAGGCAATATCATCATGGTTAAATCGATCTTTTTTTCCAAATGATAAATTTCTTAAACTTGAAGATTTTTCATATAATTTTTTATTATTAGTTGTGATCATTCCACCTTCGCCCGTAGTTATTTGTTTGTTAGCATAAAAACTAAATGTACTTATATCTCCATAACTTCCACAAAGTTTTTTATTAAGTTTTTGTCCTAATGCTTCAGCAGCATCTTCAATAATAATAATTTTCTTTTTTTTACAGATTTTTTTTAGAAGATCTATTCTTAATGGAAAATTATAAATATGTGTTGCAATAATAGCTTTAGTTTTTTTTGATATATTTTTTTTAATTTGAGAAATATCCATATTCCAATCAAATTTACCACAATCAACTAGTTTTATTTTAAGGTTTTGTTTTATGGAAGCTAATGCATTCGATATTATTGTAAAATTAGGTACTATAATTTCATCTCCTTTTTTTAAATTTAATGATTTTACTGCCACTTCTAATGCAGCGGTACCGCTAGATACAGCTACTGCGTATTTATGACCAATATATTTAGAAAAGTTTTTTTCAAATTTCTTAACCTCAGGACCTTCAGATGAAATCCAACCAGCTTTTAATGCTTTGTTTACAGCAATTATATCTTTTCGAGTTACATCAGGCATGCTTACAGGAAAAAATTTTTTTTTATTTAATCCTAATTTTTTTTTCATCAATTTTGTTAAATTTTATTTTATCAGCTGATAGACTATATGGACCTTGCTTTACCTCAAGCATTTCTACATCTTTTAAAACTTTAAAACCATGTCCACCATTAACTAACATGATTATATCTCCAGCGTAAATTTTTTTGCTAAATAAATATTTTTTTTTATTGTTATAAAAATCAACTCTTAAGATTCCTTTAAATAAAATTATCACTTCAGTAGTAATTAATATTTTTGTTAATCTTTTATTATGTTTATGAGGCATTATTAAATAATTTTTTTTATGCTTCATATATCCAAATTGTTGAGTTGATTCTTTTGATGTGAAAAAATTAATTCCACTTTTTTTTCTGAATTTTCGACGCACAATTAAGGCAAACATTTTTTTTTTGTGAAATATTTTTTCAATCATGAAAAAATATAATATATTAATAATTATTTTTAGAAATTAATTTCTTCCTAATAATGACTGTATTATTCTTATAAAATACTTGAAACCTAGATAACAAAATCTTAAAATGCTTCCAGCCGTTTTGCTCATTCCTTCAATATCTGGCGGATGTTCATAGGGCAATTCAATTATTTTTTTACCAGCTTTGTGAGCTTTATAAAGAAACTCTATAAAGAATTCCCCATGACCTGTTGCAATTGGAACTGTTGATAAAAGTACTTCTCTTCTCATAAGAAATATTCCACTAGTATAATCTTTAATCTTATTACTTAATATCAATCTACAAAAAAAATTAATAAGTTGACTTGTTAAAACTCTTTTTTTACTTCTGCGATCAACAGATCCATCTATATATCTAGATAATATGACTATATCATTTTTTTCTAATTGACTTAACATTTCCGGAAATCTTTCTGCTAAAGATCCCATATTAGAATCTAACCATCCTACAACTTCTGATGATGAATTAATTAAACCCAATAAAAAAGCAGAAGCTAAACCTCTAGATTTTCTTTGAAATACCTTAAGGTTTGGATTATTGATTTTTTTTACTTTTTCAAAAGTACCATCTGGAGAATTATCATCTACTAATATAATTTCAACATTATTTAAAGATTTAAAAATTTTATTTATTGTTTCTTCAATTACCGAAGCTTCATTATAAGTTGAGAGTATAATCGATACTTTTTTATCCATTATATTTTTTTAATTCATGATCCATCATAATTTTAATTAAATCTTTTAATTTAGTTTTTGTTTTATAATTAAACATTTTTTTTGCTTTTCTAGTATCACCTTTTAAAATGTTTGTTTTAGAAGGTCTTAATAATTTTTTATTTATTTTTAAGTATTTTTTGTAATTTAAACCAACATAAGAAAAGCAATTTTTTAGAAAATATTCTACTGAATAAACTTCTCCAGTTGCTATAACAAAAAAATCGGGTTTCTTTAGTTGCATAATTTTCCAAGCACTTTCAACATAGTCTTTCGCATATCCCCAATCAATTTTTGCTTTTATATCTCCTAAATATATATATTTTTTTTTACCATGATAAATAGCACATACATTTTCAACAATTTTTTTAGTGACATAGTCATTGCTTCTTTTAGGAGATTCATGATTATAGAAAATAGCTCCACACAGAAAAAGATTATAAATTTTAGAATACATTTTGCATGCTTTGTAGGCTGTGGCTTTTGCTAAGCCATAAATACTATTAGGATTTATGGTAGTTTCTTCATTTTGTTTTTTTGAATTTGTGATTCCAAATATGTTTGAAGATACAGGCTGAAAATATTTAATTTTCTTTTTACTTTTTTTTAATATTTCCAATATCTCTATAACTGAAAGAGCTGTAGTTCTAAAAGAATAAGTTGGTATTTCATAACTCCATCCGACATGGTCCTGGTCAGCAAAATTATAAATTTCTGAAGGTTGTACTTTATTGATTACATTATTTAAAGAGACTGCATCTAGTAAATCTCCTTTATGTAAGAAAAATGACTTATTAAATAATTTAGAATTATTAATTATATGATCTATATTCTTAGTATTTCCTGTTGCAGATTTTCTAAATAAGCCGTGGACTAAATATTTTTTCTTAAGCAAAAAATCAGCTAAATAAGATCCATCTTGTCCAGTAACTCCTAAAATTAAAACTTTTTTCATTTAACTATTTTTAGTTTTGGATATGGAAGTAAAAATTTTCCACCATTTTTAAGCCATTTTTTTTCTCTAATTAAAAATTCACTTATAAATCCATACGGCATTACAAAAAAGTAATCTGGATTTAGTTTTCTAGCATTTTCTTCAGATATTATTTTTACTCCCGAACCAACTGTATATTTGCCCCATTTAGTTTTACTTCTTTCTGCTGCGTATGGAATTTCTTTATTTGTCAGTCCATAACATTGTAAAAGAGTATTACCTTTAGTTGATGCTCCATATATGAATATTTTTTTACCTTGCTTAATATTTTTTTTAATAAAATTTACGGTCATTTTTTTATTTTTTTTTACTCTTTTTATAAATTTAATTATATCATTGTAGCCTGCTTGTTCTTTAAATTTTATAGATTTTTTAATATTTTTTTTACAATAAATTCTATATGAACCACCATTAATTTTATTTTCACTGATTTTAAATATTTTTAATCCATTTTTTTCAAATAAGTATTTAAGTGAATTATATGAATAATATTCTAGGTGTTCGTGACAAATATTACCCAAATCATTTGTTTTAAACATAGAATGAGAACACATTAATTGTGCAACAAATATACCGCTATCATCTAATGCATCAGCTGCATGCTTAATAAATTCAGATGGATCTTCTAAATCATAAAACATGCCTATAGCAGAAACCACTTTTAATTTTTGATATTTACTAGGAATTTTTTTTAAATGCTTTGTGTGCCAAAAATCGTTAATTACATAATGGCAATTTTTTTTAAGCTCGTTTTTTAAATTGTTAGCTGGCTCACATCCAATTGTAATTATTTTATCTTTTTTAAAATATTTTAATAAAGTGCCATCATTAGCTCCTATATCTAAAATAACATCACCAGATTTAATTTTACAATTTTTTTTAATATCTTTATAAAGTTCTTTTAGACCATCTCTCATAGTTTTAGTAATACCTGATTTATACCAATAGAACTTTTTATACATTATTTCTTGTGGAGCCGAATGTTCAAGTTGAAGTAGTTCACATTTTTTACAATAAACAAGATTTAATGGAGCTCTTACACCTTTTTTTACATCTTTCTTATTTACAAAATTACTTACAAATATATTGCCAAAGTTATGTATCTGTTTAAGTTTTGGATTGTGACATAGTCTGCATTTCTTAATTTTAAAAGTATTAGGAATTTTCATAAGAATTTATTATTAAATTGATGATTTTTTATTATATATTTTTTTTTAAAGCCAGTACAATATGCAAATTTATAGCATGTTTAAAAAAAAAATTGATAATTTTGCATTTTAGTTAAATAATTCAATAATGATCAAATATTTAAAAGCATTTACTGAAATTTTAATAAATTACCATTTTTACTCAATACCAATTTTAATTTTTGAATTTTTTTTTCATATAAAATACCCAAATAAATATAATAAATTTAAATATTATAATAGTAAGTTTTTATCGGATCCAATTCCATGTTCTTTTTATTTTTTAAAAAAAATAG
>CACDCI010000018.1 GCA_902551215.1 uncultured Pelagibacteraceae bacterium
GCCAAGAAATAAAGAACATATTGCAGAATACGTGGCTTTATTTCCAAATGTAATGTTGGGAATTCATAAAGATCATTTTTATTCTTATTGGCTGGAACCGATTGATCATAAATATACTAAAGAGCACATGGAAATATATTATGTTGGTGAAAAAGCAGCTAACTCAAAAAAATTTAAATCATTAAGAAAACAAAACCATAAACTATGGAAAGGTGTTCAGTCTGAAGATGTGGGTATAATTGAAGGGATGCAAGAAGGGAGAAATTCGCCATCCTATAATGGCGGAAATTTTTCACCTGTTATGGATAATCCAACCCACCACTTTCATAAATGGGTAGCAACAAATATAGTTTAATATGAAATTTAGAAGAAAAATTAATCCTGATTCAAAGCCTAATTCAAATTTCATAACTAAAAAAAGATTAAGAGAAGATGAGATTAATTTTGATAAACTTAGATTTTACAGGCTTGATAGAGTTAAAAAAGAATTAGAAAAAAACAATCTCGAAGCCTGTATATTATTTGATCCAGTTAACATCAGGTATGCATTAGATACAGTTAATATGAGTATCTACAATATGCATAATCTTACTCGATATTGTTTTATACCTGTTAATGGTCCAATAATTTTATATGAGTATTTTAATTGCGAAGGATTATCTAGCCACTTAAACTTAATAAATGAAATAAGACCAGCAATAACTTGGGATTACTTTAGCAATGGAGATCAAGCAGGCGTTCAATTAAAAAAATGGATAAATGAAGCAAAAGATCTTTCAAAAAATTATTTCAAAAATAAAAAAATAGCTATTGATGTGATTAATGGCCCAGCAGTTACAGCATTGAATAAAGAAGGTATTCAAGTTGTGGATGCTAAATTAATTCTTGAGCAAGCAAGAGTTATTAAATCACCCGAAGAATTAAAATGCATGAAAGCAGCAATAGAAGTTGCAGAAATTGGCGTTAGAAAAATGAGAAAAGAATTAAAAGCAGGTATGACTGAAGATGAGCTTTGGTCAATTTTACACAAAACAAATATTGAACATGGAGGTGAATGGATAGAATGCAGAATTTTGTCTTCAGGACAAAGAACAAATCCATGGATGCAAGAAAGCAGCAACAAAGTAATTCAAAGCGGTGAAATGGTATCTTTTGATACTGATATGGTTGGACCATATGGGTATTGTGCGGATATATCTAGAGCTTTTGTTGAAGGACATAAATTTAATGAAGAACAAAAAAAAATATATCAAATGGCTGTTGAACACATTGATTATAATTCTAGATTAATTAAACCAGGAGTATCATTTAAAGAGTTCACTGAAAAATCATGGAAACTTCCTGAAGAATATTATGGAAACAGATATTCATGTATGGTCCATGGAATCGGTCTTTGTGATGAATGGCCAATGATCAGATATCCAACTGATGGTGGCCAAAGAGAAGGTTATTTTGAAAAAAATATGACAATTACTGTTGAAACATATATTGGAAAAGTAGGCGGTAAAGAAGGGGTTAAACTTGAGCAGCAATACTTAGTTGGTCAGAATAACCTTGAACTTATGTCCCATCATCCTTTAGAAGATATCTAATGAAAATAATTTTAATTATGGGACTACCTGGCGCAGGTAAAACAACTCTAGCAAATGAGCTAGCTAAATTAATAAAAGCAAAAAGACTAAACGCAGATGAAATTAGAAAAGCTGCTAATGATTGGGATTTTTCAGAAGAAGGTAGAACAAGACAAGCCAAAAGAATGTCTGATGAAGCGTTAAAATTAAAAAGTGAAGGCAATAATGTTATTGCTGATTTTATTTGCCCAACACCAGAAGCAAGAAATTTATTTCCAGCAGATTATATTGTTTGGGTAGATACTATTAAAGAAGGAAGGTTTGAAGATACAAATCAAATGTTTGTAAAACCTGAAAAATTTGATTTTCATGTAACAACCCAAGATGCTAAGCTATGGGCGCCAAAAATTATGGAGGAATTAAAATAATGTCATACAAATGGGATAATAAAAAACCAACAGCACAAATGCTGGGAAGATGGCAACCATTTCATGATGGTCATTATACTTTATTTGAAGAAATAATAAAAAAAACAGGTCAAGTTTGTATTCAAGTAAGAGATGTTCAAGGAGTAGATGATAATCCTTTTGACTTTGGAACAGTTAAAAAAAATATAGAAGAAAGATTAAATCCTAAATACGAAGGTAGATTTAAAGTTATGTTAGTTCCTAATGTAACAAACATTTGCTACGGCAGAGGTGTAGGTTACAAAATTGAAGAGATAGTTTTATCTGAAGAAATACAAAAAATTTCAGCTACAAAAATTAGAGCTAAAATGAGGGAAGAAGGAAAGTTGAAGTAAAATTCAATGAACGATAGACTTAAAACTATTATAGACTTAGAAAAATATCCAATTCAAGATTTAAATTCTCCAAAAATAAAAGAATTAATAGAAAAATGTAAAAGTGAACTAAATCAGTTTAGTTGTTCAACAATTCCTAATTTTATTTTACCAAAATCATTAGAAATAATGAATTCAGAATTAGAAAAACAACTAGATGAAGTTTATATGTCTAAAGAAAGTATAAATCCTTATTTATATGCTGAGGACGATCCAAAGTTACCAAAAGATCATCCAAAAAGAACTTTCATGAATAGATATAATGGATATTTAAATTCAGATTGTTTTCCAAAAAATTCTGAGATGAAATATCTTTATGAAACAGATGAACTTTTAAAATTTGTATCAGCATGTTTAGGAGTTTCTCCAATTTATAGATGGGCCGACCCTTTAGCTTGTCATGCTTACAATGTTATGGAGCCAGAAGGTATACTTCCTTGGCATTTTGATAGCTGTGAATTCACTTTAAGTTTGATGATTCAAAAACCCGAAAAAGGTGGAATATTTGAATATTGCCCAAATATAAGAGAACCTGGTAACGAAAATTTTGATGAAGTTAAAAAAGTTTTAAACGGTGACAGAAAAAGAGTTAAACAATTAAAATTAGAACCAGGCGATCTTCAAATATTTAAAGGTAGATTTACTTTACATAGAGTAACAAAGATTGAAGGTCAAAAATCAAGATATATGTGTATACCAGCCTATGTTTTAGATCCTTGGAGGGTAAATACTCCAGAACATTCAAAAGCTATATATGGAAAAGTATTACCAATACATTTAGAAAGAAATGTAGCTAGATCAGATGGATTAGCTGATTAAATGATTAAAAAAATTGCTGTAATTGGCACTGGAGTTATTGGCACTGGATGGATAACTAGATGTTTAGCACACAATAAAAAAGTTATAGCGTATGATAAAGATTTAAGATTAGAAAAAAAACTAATCTCAGAAATAAAACGAGCTTGGCCTTTTATAAAAAAATTATTCAATAAAAAAAAACTTAATCTAAAAAATTTTAAATACGTAACCTCTTTAGAAGAAGCTGTGAAAGATGCGGATTTTATTCAAGAATGTGCTCCTGAAAATTATAAAATAAAAATAAAATTAATGAATACAATATCTAATTTAGCAAAACCGAATGCAATAATTTCATCGAGCTCATCAGGTTTGCTTCCAACAAAAATATATTCTAAAAGCAAAAATCCAGCACGAACAATAATAGGGCATCCATTTAATCCTGTTTATTTATGTCCTGGAGTTGAGATTGTTGCGGGAAAAAAAACCAAGAAAAATTTCTTAAATAAAGCTAATAAATTTTATAAATCTATTTCAATGAATCCTATTATGGTAAAAAAAGAACTCCCAGGGTATTTAGCTGATAGACTGCAAGAAGCATTATGGAGAGAAGGATTACATATAATTAATGAAGGTTATGCTACTACTAAAGATTTAGATAGAGCAATAGAAGATGGTCCAGGATTAAGATGGTCTCTAATGGGAACTTTTTTAACATTTCATTTAGCAGGAGGCAAAGCAGGCATGAAGCATATGTTAAAACAATTTGGACCAGCTCTAAAATTACCTTGGACCAAACTAAAAGCACCAAAACTTTCTAAAAAATTATCATCTAGAGTTATTACTGGGACTAAACAACAAGCTAAAGGAAAATCTGTAGCAATGATATCAAATATAAGAGATGAATATCTAGTTAACCTTCAAAAACTAAGAAAAAAATATGAAAATAAAATAAGAAAATAATGAAAAGCTTAAACAGATATAAACAAGAGTATAATGAAAATGGTTTTATATATCCTGTTAAAATAATTTCAATTGAAGAAGCAAAAAAACATAGAGAAATATTAGAAAATACTGAAAAAATTTTAGGTAATATGCATTACCAATCAAAAATACATACAATTTTAAAGTCAGCTTATGAACTTGCTACTCATCAAAATATTTTAGATATCGTAGAAAAAGTAATAGGCCCTAATATTTTACTTCATAATACTACTTATATAATAAAAGAACCTCAAACACCTGCTTTTGTAAGTTGGCATCAAGATTTAACTTACTGGGGCTTTAGTCATGATGATCAAATTTCAGTTTGGCTCGCTTTATCAGATGCAGATGAAATTAGTGGAGCGATGTATATGATACCAGGAAGTCATTTAGAAGGAAAAAAGGAACATATAACAATAGAAGGTAAAAATAATATACTTTTTCAAAACCAAAGGGTTAAAAAATTTGATGAAAGCAAAAAAACCCTATGTTCTCTTAAAGCAGGAGAAGCATCATTTCATCATGGATGGACAATTCATTCATCTATGCCAAATAAAAGCAATGATCGAAGAATAGGATTCAATATTCAATACGTTGCAACTCACGTAAAACAAATGAAAAATGATACCGATACAGCAATATGTGTAAGAGGTATCGACAATTATAATAATTTTGGTATGGATATACCTGCAGTTTCTGATGAATTAACCTCAACAACTGTTGCAAAACAAAAAGAATTGCAAGAAAAGTATAAATCAATAGCTTCATCAAGAAACTAATTAAAAATATGAATGTTTTGGTAAAAAATTTAGGAGAAGGAATCAAAAATGTAAAAATTAATGATCCAAAAACTTATAATTCATTATCTTTTGCTACTTTAAGATCTCTTTTAAATACTTTTAAAAAACTTGATAAAGATAACACTACTAAAGTAATAATTTTAGAAGGTGCAGGAAAAGGTTTTAGCGCTGGTCATAATTTAAAAGAAGTAAAAAGTTTAAAAAAAAGATCAAAATATCTTAAACTATTTAATCTTTGTTCAAAGCTAATGCTTCAGATAGTTGAGGGAAGAAAACCAGTTATAGCAAAAGTACATGGAGCAGCATATGCAGCAGGGTGCCAGCTAGCAACAAGTTGTGATTTAGCTTACAGCACTACAGATGCAACATTTGCTACACCTGGAGTTAATATTGGATTATTTTGCAGCACACCAATGGTTGCTGTTAGTAGAAAAATCAGCAGAAAAAGAATGATGAAAATGCTTTTAACTGGTGAGCCTATTAATGCAAAATACGCAAAGGAAATAGGATTGATTAATGATTGTTTTTTAAAATCAAATCTCAACAAAGAAGTTTTAAAAGTTGCAAAAACAATTGCCTCTAAATCAAACTTAACAATAAAAATTGGAAAACAAGCATTTTATAAACAACTAGAAATGCCTTTAAGAAAAGCTTATGCATACACAAGCAGGATGATGACTTTAAATATGATGTCTATAGATGCTCATGAGGGAATATCAGCATTTTTAAATAAGAGAAAACCTAAATGGAAAAATAAATGAGCGATGATCAAATAAAAGAAATTCTTAAACATTCAAAAACAATTGCAATGATTGGAGTAAGTTCAGAAAAAAAAGGCGAAGATCCAAAAAATTTAAAAAGAAAACCTGCAAATGTTGTAATGAAATATATGCAGGACTTTGGATACAAAGTATTTCCAGTCAATCCTTTTGCAGAGGGCGAGGTTATAAATGGAGAAACTGTAGTTGCAAGTTTAGGTAAAATTTCTGAAAAAATAGACATTGTTGATATCTTTCGACCTTCAAAAGAAACACCAGGATTTGCTAACGAAGCAGTTAAAATTGGAAGCAAAGTTATATGGTTACAGTATGGAATTCAAAACGATGAAGCAAAAAAAATTGCTGAAGAAAATAAAATTCAATATGTTTCTAACAGATGTATAAAACAGGAGTATCAAAAACTATTTCAAAAAGCTAATCCGGTATTTCCAGCTTTAAAAAATTAGAAATTAAATGAATATAGTTAATTTTACCCCAATAACAGCATTATCAGGTGGACTTTTAATAGGTTTGTCCGTTGCTTTATTTTTTATCTTTAATGGACGTATGATTGGAATTAGTGGAATCGCTAGTAATTTTTTAATTTCAAAAGATAATCGAATAGAGAATTTTTTATTTTTACTTGGATTGATATTAGGACCTTTAATTTATAATCAAATAACAGGTAGAGAAATTAATATATCAATTTCAAGTTCATTGACTTTGTTAATTATAGGTGGAATTCTAGTTGGTTTTGGAACAAAATTAAGTAGCGGCTGTACTAGTGGGCATGGTATTAGTGGTATAAGTCGATTTTCTTTAAGATCAATTATAGCAACAGTAACATTCATGATAGTTGGTATACTAACTGTCTTGATTACAGGAATTTTGTGAACAAAATAGTGTCACTACTTTGCGGAATAGTTTTTGGTATTGGACTTGTTATTTCTGAAATGATTAATCCAGAAAAAGTTTTGGGTTTTTTAAATATTTTTAAAGATTGGGATCCTTCACTTGTTTTTGTAATGATAGGTGCACTTCTTGTTTCTACTCCCGTATTTCATTTATTTAAAAATAAAAAAAAACCATTGTTTTCATCAAATTTTTTAATTTCATCAAACAAAGAAGTAGATAAAAAACTAATCATAGGATCTGTTTTTTTTGGAGCTGGCTGGGGCTTAATTGGTTTGTGTCCAGGACCAGCTATTACTTCTTTAGCTTTGTTAAATATTAATTCTGCTCTCTTTGTAACAGCAATGTTTACTGGTTTTTATATAGGTTTAAAAGTTAATTAAATGAAAAAGGTTTTTTTAGTTTATGGACACTATAATGAAAAATCGTTCAACGCGGCAATAAGAGATGTTTTTATTAAAACTGCAAAAGAAAATGGTAATGAAGTAGATTATGTTGATTTGTATAAGGAAAAATTTAATCCAGTTTTTGCTGGTGAAGAACCAGACGAAGTTGTAATTGATCATCAAAAAAGAATAGAAAAATCAGATACAATTGTTTTAATTGCACCCATATGGAATTTTAGAATGCCAGCTATCCTAGAAGGATGGATTGATAAAGTTTTAGCACCTCCTTGGGCATTTAAATTTAAAAAATTGTTTGGAAATTACGGTTATCCACTAGGAAACTTAAAAGGAAAAAAAGCAATTGTTTTTTGTACATATGGATCTCCACAATTTGCAATCAGGACTTTTTTTTTAAATATGCCAACTAAAAGATTAAGAAGAGGTGTATTTAATATATGCGGAATAACAGATGTTGTTTATAAAAGATATTTTGCAGTGCCATTTGTTTCTGATCAAAAAAGAGAAAAATTTTTGGAAGATGTTAAAAAAACTGCATTAAATTTATGAAAAAATACTTTAAATATTTTTTATACGGAATTATATACATAGTATTAGTTTTATTTTTTGCAATTATGTTTATTGTAACTACTAGAGCTGATGTAATTAAGCCTAATAATGGAATTGAACCATATCAAGTGGTAAAAATTCAGTTAAGAAGTTTAAAGAACAATGATGACCCGTTTAAAAATGCTGGTATAGAACAAACGTGGGAATTTGCTCACCCAAACAATAAAAAATTTACTGGTCCTTTAGAAAAGTTTAAAATTTTATTAAAAAGCGATTCTTACAAGATGTTGTTAAATCATGTTGATCACAATATTACTGAAGTAAAAGCAACTGATTCCATAGCAGCTTATGAAGTAACTGTGCTTGGTGAAGGAAAAAACTACTATAAATTCAGATGGATAGTTGAAAAATATGAAATTGATGGCCCTCTTAAAGACTGTTGGTTAACAACGGGAGTGTCACAACCTGTGTCCTTAGGCTCTTCGATATAAGTTATATTTTTGTTTAAGTAGTAAAAAAAATTTAGTAGGAATCGCCTTTATGAAATCTAAAACTAAAGTAGTTGTTATTGGTGGAGGAGTAGTTGGGGCAAGTATGCTCTATCATTTGGCAAAAAAAGGATGTTCGGACGCTGTTCTTGTTGAGAGAAAAGAACTAACGTCAGGCTCTACTTGGCATGCAGCAGGATTACTTCCATTATTTAATATGAGTTACTCAGTGGGACAACTTCACAAATATGCAGTTAATCTTTATAAAACTTTAGAAGAAGAAACCGGACAGAATGTTGGCTTTAGTGTTGTGTCCAATATTAGACTAGCAAGCACCAAAGATAGGATGGAAGAGTATCATCAGTATGCTGGTGTTGCACAAACAATTGGAGTCGAGGTAAAATTTTTAACTCCAGAACAGGTAAAAGAAATTTGGCCTTTATGTAACATTGATGGACTAATTGGTGCTATTCAACACCCGGAAGATGGATATATTCAACCAGCTGATTTAACGCAAGCACTTGCAACAGGCTCAAGAAAAAGAGGAGCAGAAATTTATAGAAACACAACAGTCACAGGAATTAAACAAACAAAAGATGGTTGGGTAGTTGAAACTGACAAAGGATCAATTGAATGTGAGCATGTAGTTTCATGTACAGGAAATTTTGCAAGACAAACTGGTAAAATGGTAGGACTAGAAATTCCAGTTATTCCAGTAGAGCATCAGTATATTGTAACCGAACCTCATCCAGAAATTGTAAAAAGAAAAAAAGAAGGAAAACCAGAAATGGGTGTTCTAAGAGACAGTGACACTCAATGGTATATGAGAGAAGAAGCAGGAGGTTTAATATTGGGACCTTATGAAAAAGGCGCACCATGTTGTTATGTAGATGGTCCTTCAAAAGATTCTGAGTATGAATTATTTCAAGAAGATTTAGAAAGATTGGCACCTCATATTGAAGGAGCTATTCATCGAGTGCCCGCTTTTGGAGAAGTAGGAGTTAAAAAAGTTTACAATGGTGCAATCTGCTATACACCTGATGGCAATCCAATTGTCGGACCTGCTTGGGGATTAAAAAATTTTTGGATAAATGAAGGACATAGTTTTGGTATTACCGCAGCAGGTGGAGCTGGGTGGCAACTTGCAGAATGGATTATGGATGGTGAACCAACAATTGATATGCTTGGCGTTGAACCTAGAAGATATGGAGATTATGCATCAAAATCTTATTTAATCGAAAAAAATGAAGAAGCTTATCGAAATGTATTTACAATTCATTATCCTGATGAAGAAAGAGAAGCCGCAAGACCATTAAGACAAGCACCTTGTTATGACCGATTAAAAAATTTGGGAGCGGTGTTTGGACAAAAGTTTGGATGGGAAAGAGCTAATTTTTTTGCAACAGACGGAATGGAACAAAAAGACGATTGGTCATTTAGAAGATCCAAATGGTTTAAGGCAGTTGAAAAAGAATGCAAAAATGTAAAAGAAAATGTTGGCCTGTTAGATATGACTGCATTTGCAAAATGTAGAATTAAAGGACCAAAAGCAGAAGAATTTTTAGACTACTTAGTAGCAAATAAACTTCCAAAAAAAATTGGTAGAGTAAACTTATGTCATGCTCTTAACACAAAGGGTGGAGTTCACTCGGAGTTTACAATAATGAAAGAAGCAGAGGATAGTTATTATTTAGTCTCAGCAGGAGCTTTTCAAAGACTGGATCATGATTGGATACAAAAATGGATGCCAAAAGATGGTTCAGTTCAATTTGAAAATATCACAAATTCAGTCGGGGTTTTAGTTATTGCAGGTCCTAAAGCTAGAGATTTAATGGAAAAAGTTTCTAAAGATGATTTTTCTAATGAAAACTTTAAATGGTTAAGCTCAAAAAAAGTAGATATTGGTTATGCACCATGTACTGCTATTAGAGTAAACTTTGTTGGTGAATTAGGATGGGAACTTCATCATCCAATTGAATATCAAAATCATATTTTTGACAAGTTAATGGAAAATGGAAAAGATCTTGGTTTAAAACCTTTTGGAATTAGAGCTATGAATAGTTTACGTGTTGAAAAATCTTATAAACTAGTAGGAACTGAATTATCTATAGAATATTCCCCTTATGAATCTGGATTAGATAGGTTTATACATCCAAATAAAGGTAAATTTATTGGTTTAGAGGCATTAAACAAATGGAGAGAAAAAGGTTTTCAAAACAAATTGGTAACAATGGAAGTGCACAACACAACAGATGCAGATGTTTTAGGAAATAATCCAATTTATGAAAATGGAAAAGTAGTTGGGAGAGCAACAGGAGGCGATTTTGGTTTTAGATTAAATAAATCAATTGCCATAGGAATGGTTAAACCAGAACTTGCGACAACTGGGCAGAAATTAAAAATTGATATTTTAGGAAAAATGCATGACGCTACTATTTTGGATGAAAGTCCATATGATCCAGAAAATAAATTATTAAGAGCATAATGAAAATATTAGTAGCAGTAAAAAGAGTTATTGATTACAACGTTCAAGTTAGAGTTAAAGAAGATGGTACAGGTGTTGTTACTGATAATGTAAAAATGTCGACTAATCCGCCTGATGACAATGCAGTAGAAGAAGCAGTAAAAATAAAAGAGTCAGGTAAGGCTAAAGAAATTGTAGCTGTTACAGTAGGAGAGGAAAAAGCTCAAGAGACAGTTAGAAAAGCTTTAGCGGTTGGTGCTGATAGAGGTATTCATATTAAAGTTGATGGTATAATTGAACCCCTTGCAGTTTCAAAAATTCTTCAAAAAATTGTTGAAAAAGAAAAACCAGATTTAGTTTTCATGGGTAAACAAGCGATAGATGATGACTGTAATCAAACAGGTCAAATGTTGAGTGCTTTATTAAATTGGCCACAAGCTACATTTGCATCGAAAATTGAAGTTAAAGAAAATAAATTAGAAATAATTAGAGAAGTTGATGAAGGTTTGGAAACAATTGAAGTTAATGTACCAGCTGTTGTTACTTGTGATTTAAGATTAAATGAACCTCGATATGCATCATTACCAAATATAATGAAAGCAAAAAAGAAACCAATAGAACAAATAAATGCATCAGATTTAGGAGTGGATACAAAACAAAGAATTGAACAAATTAAAGTTGAAGAACCACCAAAAAGAAAAGCAGGTATTAAAGTAGCGAACGTTGCTGAACTAGTACAAAAACTTAAAAATGAGGCAAAGGTTATATAATGTCAGTCTTATTAATAGCGGAACATAACAATAAAGAGATTAGACCATTTACACTTAATGCAATTACTGCTGCAACACAAATTGATTCTGATCTTCATGTACTAGTTGCTGGTAATAGTTGTGCAGATGTTGCAAAAACTGTCTCTGAAATACCATCAGTTAAAAAAGTTTTACATGTAGATGCCCCACATTATGAAAATTTTCTTCCAGAAAATTTTGCTCCATTGGCTGTCAAAATATCTGAAAATTATTCACATATTATTAGTTCAGCTAATACATTTGGAAAAAATTTAATGCCAAGAGTTGCTGCTCTTTTAGATACTTCACAAGTTAGCGATATTATAAAAGTTGTATCTCCAGATACGTTTATAAGACCAATTTATGCAGGCAATGCATTTGCAACGGTTAAAAGCAGTGATTCAAAAAAATGCGTAACCATAAGACCAACATCATTTGAACCCGCCGCTACTTCAGGAGGTTCTGCACCTGTTGAAAAAACTGATGGAGCAGAAGCATCTAATATTTCTAAATTTATAAAAAGAGAAGAAGTTAAATCTGATAGACCAGAACTTGGCACTGCAAGAATTGTAATTTCTGGGGGAAGAGGAATGCAAAGCGGAGATAATTTTAAACTAATTACCGCTATTGCAGATAAATTAAATGCAGCAATTGGAGCGTCAAGAGCAGCTGTTGATGCCGGTTATATAACTAACGATCATCAAGTTGGACAAACTGGAAAAGTAGTTGTGCCAGACTTATATATAGCAGTTGGTATTTCAGGAGCAATTCAGCACCTTGCTGGAATGAAAGAAAGTAAAGTAATAGTTGCAATTAACAAAGATGGAGAAGCTCCAATATTTAGTGTTGCTGACTACGGCCTAGAAGCTGATTTGTTTGAGGCGCTTCCACAATTTCTAGAAGAATTAAATAAATTAAATACTATACAAAAATAACAAATACTGTAAAAAAATATCATATGTCCAGAGAAGTAATGGAATATGATGTTGTAATTGTTGGTGGTGGCCCATCAGGTTTGGCCACAGCAATTAAAATAAAACAACTAGATACAAACTTAAATGTTTGCTTGCTAGAAAAAGCTTCTGAAATTGGAGCACACATTTTAAGCGGTAATGTATTTGAAACAAGAGCATTAGACGAGTTGCTTCCTAACTGGAAAGATTTAAATGCCCCAGTTAAAACAAAAGTTAATAAAGAGAAATTTTTATTTTTAGGTAAATCAAAATCTTTAAGCTGGCCAACATGGTTGCTACCTTCTGTTCAAAAAAATCACAAAAACTATATTATTAGTTTAGCAAATTTATGCAGATGGTTAGCTGAACAGGCCGAAGCTCTAGGTGTAGAAATATTTCCAGGGTTTCCTGCAAGTGAAATTTTATATAATGAAGATGGATCAGTTAAAGGCGTAGCTACTCAGGATATGGGTCTAGATAAAGAAGGAAATAAAAAAGATAGCTATGAACAAGGAATGGAGCTTCATGCAAAAGTAACAGTTTTTGCAGAAGGTTGTAGAGGACATTTAGGAAAAAAGTTAATAAAAAAATTCGAATTAGACAAAGGAAAAGACCCTCAACAATATGGAATAGGATTTAAAGAGATATGGGAAATTAAAGAAGAAAATCATCAAGAAGGATTAGTTATGCATACCGCTGGTTGGCCTTTGGATAACAAAACTTATGGAGGAAGCTTTGTATATCATGCAGAAAATAAACAACTATTTCTTGGTTATGTAATTGGCTTAGATTACAAGAACCCTCACTTATCACCTTTTGATGAATTTCAAAGATTTAAAACTCATCCTTCAATAAAATCTATTATAGAAGGTGGAAAAAGAATTTCTTATGGGGCAAGAGCTTTAATAGAAGGTGGATTACAAAGTCTTCCTAAAATGTATATGCCTGGTGCGTTATTAGTTGGTTGTGACGCTGGTACTTTAAATACACCAAAAATTAAAGGCTCACACACTGCTATGAAAAGCGGAATGATAGCAGCGGAAACGATAGTTGAAAAATTAAAAGAAAATAAAGACTTATCTATTTATGAAGGTAAATTTAAAAAAAGCTGGATTTACGAAGAACTCCATGCAGCAAGAAATGTTAAACCAAGCTTTAGTTGGGGTTTAATTTTAGGAATAATTTTCACAGGAATAGATCAGATTTTATTTAGAGGAAGATTGCCTTTTACATTGAGACACAGACATGCTGACCATGAAACATTAAAACCCGCAAACATAATGCCTAAAATTGATTATCCAAAACCTGATAATGTAATTACTTTTGACAAAACTAGCTCAGTATATTTAACAGGCACAAACCATACTGAAAATCAACCTGTTCATTTACAATTAAAAGATAAAGATTTACCGATCAAATATACTTTAGAAAAATTTGCAGAACCTGCGCAGAGATATTGTCCAGTAGGTGTTTATGAAATTCAAAATGAAAATAATGTAGAAAAATTTGTTATAAATTCTCAAAATTGTATTCATTGTAAAACTTGTGACATTAAAGAACCATCTCAAAATATTACGTGGGTTACTCCTGAAGGTGGTGGTGGTCCTAAATACGGTAATATGTAGCTAAGATAAGTCGATAGCGAATTTTTTTAATTTTTCAATTGGAATTATTTTTAAAGTATTTTCATGAGTTTTTTTTATAAAAATAGGACAAGCTTTTCCAGCCTCTAAAGATCTTGCGTATGAACTTGCACAAACGCACCAACTATCTCCATCTTTTAGCCCAGGAAAATTAAATTCTGGATGAGGTGTAATTAAATCATTACCATCTTGTTTACACCATTCCAGAAATTCATTATTTACTTTTGCACATACAGTGTGGACACCCAAATCATTTTCATCTGTGTTACAACAACCATCTCTAAACCATCCTGTCTTAGGGTTATTGGAACATTCTTCTAATTTTTCTCCAAATACATTTTTTTGTTTATCAGTCATCTTATTTTTCAATAATTATATCTGCATTGAAAGAAAATGATCTTCTCTCTCCAGGTCCTTTAAATGGATAAACTGTATGAAGTAAGTAGTTTGGAAATAATATAAATTTTCCAACTTCTGGAGTAACTAGTTTAATTGCCGGCGAATTAAATTGAGCTGAGCCATGAGCAAGAGCGATACAACCATTTGGATTATTTCTTTTTTGGCTTTGAGATTTTTCACCAAAATTTTCTGGTAACAAAATGTAACAAACTCCAGACATAGCGCCCTCATGAAAATGTAAAGGGTTATATTCATTTTCAAACTGTCTAACAATCCATTTGCTTTTGTATATAACTTTTACTTTATTTGAAAATTCTTCATAAGATTCAGTTTTTTTCTCTAATGATTTCCATAAATAATTTTTAATCATATTTGTTAAATAGTTATTTATTTTTAAATTAAAAAAATTTATATCTACTTCAAATTCTTGTTTAACTTGACCCGCAAGTCCTTTTCCAACATCTAATTTTTTAGCTCTACCTTCTTCATTTAAAACTATCTTACAGTATTCATTTAAATCATTCACAAATTCTTCTTTAACAATAAGCTCTCCAATTGAAGGACCAAATGGTTTTATTACTGATAATTTTTCAAAATCATTCATTATATTTTTGTTGGATTGGGTTCTCCTTTATATACTTTTTCTGGGTCAAATTTTTTTTCTTTTTCTTCAAATTTCATTTCAATTTTTCTACCATTATCTATTTTTCCTAATGGAATAGATCTATAAAAACATGATTTATACCCAACATGGCAACTTGCACCATCCCCAATGTCTACAGTTAACCACACAGAATCTTGATCGTCATCAATTCTGATTTCTTTCACTTTTTGAACAAAACCACTGGTTTTTCCTTTATGCCAAATTTGTTTTCTTGATCTACTCCAGTAATGAGCTTCACGAGTTTCTATAGTTAATTTTAATGCTTCAACATTCATATATCCATGCATTAAGATTTCTTTAGTTTTTGAACAAGTGGTAACGACTGGTATTAAGCCATCATTATCAAACTTGGGTGATAATAAATTACCTTCTTCTATTTCAGAGACATTTTCTCTTTTTTTAAACATATGAATTGAATTATCTAACATATTAGCGAATATATTAAATATTTTAAAAATAACGATTTATATATATAAAAGCACATCATGAAATTACAAAAAAAAGAAAACAATAAAAACATAGATAAAATTACAGACAAAGAGGCTGAGGAAGCTATTGTTAAAATATTCAAATGGATGGGAGAAGACCCTGGCAGAGAAGGCCTTATAGAGACACCAAAAAGAACAGTAAAAGCATTTAAAGAATACTTTAAAGGTTATCACGAAGACCCAGTAAGATTGTTAGATAAAACTTTTTCTGATGTTGAAGGATATGACGATATGGTAGTACAAAAAAATATTTCTGTACAAAGTCATTGTGAACACCATATGGCACCAATAATTGGGGTGGCTCATGTAGCATATATACCAAATGAAAGAGTTGTAGGTTTAAGCAAGTTAGCAAGAGTTGTGGAAGTGTTTTCCAAAAGACTTCAAACGCAAGAAAGATTAACTATGCAAATTGCTACTACTTTAATGAAAGCATTAGACGCAAAAGGTGTCGCTGTTTCTATTGATGCAACTCATCAATGTATGACAATGAGAGGCATTAAAAAAGAGCAAGCTACAACAGTAACAAATTATTATTTAGGTCAATTTAAAGAAGATTTAAGTTTCCAAAATAGATATTTAAGATTTATTGCAAAATAAATCGAATATAAAAAAGTAACACATTATGTCAGACAACTTTAAAGCACTTGTAATTAATCAAGAAGGTGAAAATTTTACACGAGAAATAAAAAATATTGATCAAAG